>JAJYPG010000098.1 GCA_021795535.1 Planctomycetota bacterium | reverse complement strand
GCCTTTTATCATAACCGCACTCGCGTCTTGCGTCCGCCACAACGCGAAAGATGCCAACCGCTGAAATGGCTCCCAGTGTCGGGGTGTGACAATTTCACCGGGGCGGAAAGTGGTTATTCCTGGCCTGAAATACAAGATAAAAATGCGTTCGACGAACTGGGGAACGGAGGCTGAGGACAGCGGCGTTCCCAGAGGCCCGGAAAAAGTGTCACGCCTCCGGGGACAGCCTGTAATTCTTGACACTGCCGCTCCAGCGTGTTACGGTTCACATGTAAAATGGCCTCTGCCATTGATGTTATGCCGCGTGAACTGAATCGGTTGGCTCGGTCATGGGCGGCGGAAATGGCGGAACGGTCCATTCTTTTGGAGAAACGCAGCATGCAAACTCGGTTTTGGTGTTGGTCTTCAATGGCAGTTGTGCTGGCAACGACGGGGTTGGCCCATGCGGCGGCTCCCGCAATGCCTAATCCGGTGGCAACAAGCTACACCTCTGCGGATAAAGCTGCGATGAAGCAGTATGTGGTCTATTACGCAGACCGGATAGAGCAAAGCACCAGCAGCAAGGCCATGGTTCATGCCCGGCGTGCCATTCTTAAACCATTGCGTCAGAAAGCCATCACTCCTTCCATTACTTTTCTGGATGACTATGGCACCGTGGTAACCAGCGTGCTTACGCCACTGCTTGCCCACAAGAACCTGGCGCTCAATACAATCATTACACTGGCAAAAATAAAGGACTTAAGCACTCAGCCTGCATTGCAGCAAGGATTGGAAAGCCCCATTGCGGCGGTCCGGTTCTGGGCGGCACGCGGTCTTATCGGTATTGAACCGGAACTGGCGCAAATTGGTCCGGCACAGCATTCCGCGATAAATAGGCTTAAAACCGCCTTGGCTTCTGAAACCGACCCAGTGGTGGCACTGGAAATATGCAAAAGCATTCAAGCGGCATCTCCGCTGCCGCTGGATGCGGCCCCTCTTGTAGCAGATGCCATCGCCCGTGTTATTGCGCCTTATGCAAAAGCCCCACCGCACAACCTGGATGTTGCGGCGGAATTGGCCACATCGCTGACAACCTTTGTTAAAGCTGGTGCAGTTCTGACACCCGATGAAAAACTTAAGGCGATGGTGACTTTGGCTGATTTGACCAGTTATGCGGCCCAATATTGGCAGGCTGGACTTTTAGGCTATCCGCAAAAACTGGCGGCTCCGGAGGCTGTTAATGCCTGCTCCACAGCGATGAACGCATTAAGCAATTCAACGGATTTCTCCATCCCAACCCTTACCGGCACCAGCAGCGCCACGGAAACACTGCTGAAAGTAAACGGACTTACCGGCAGCCAGAAACAGGCCGGCGTACTACAGAAAATGTTTCCCAAGGCACCGATTCCCGTGCGCATTGCCGGGGCGACCCAGTGATTGGCGGCGCCGGGTGGGACCACCATGAATACCGCGGAAAAAATTGGGGCAATAACCGTGGCTGAAGCAGTGGCGGAAATACTTCCAGTCTCCCGGACGTTTCACGCCACAGTGGTTGTGCCCGGCAGCAAAAGCATCACAAACCGGGCTTTGCCCATTGCGGCTCTGGCAACCGGGTCAACACAACTTTCCGGCGTGCTTTTTGCCGACGATACCTGGCGTATGCTTGAGTGCCTGCAATCTCTGGGGGTTGGCCTGGAAATAAATGAAGCCCGGCGACAGGTATTTGTGCAGGGAACCGGTGGCGACTTGCCGGTGGACCAGAGCAATTTATTTTGCGGAAATTCCGGCACCACCATCCGCTTTCTTGCCGCGCTATGCGCCGCAAGCCGCGGCAAACACACTTTGGATGGCATTGAACGGATGCGGCAGCGTCCGATTCAAGAATTGGCTGCGGCCATTGAAAGTCTCGGCGGTAAAATCACCTTCATGGACAAACCCGGCTACCCGCCACTGGAAACCATGGGTGGCGGCCTGGCGGGCGGCGTCTGCCGTTTCGCCAATACCAAAAGCAGCCAGTATATTTCCGCCGTTCTGATGGCGGCACCGCTGGCTCTGCGAGACGTGCAAATTGTTCTGGAAGGTCCCGTCACCAGCGAACCTTACGTTCAGATGACGCTGGCCATGATGGAACAGTTTGGCATTCGTGTGGGCTTGGCTCCGGCAGATCCAAAAAACCTGGAAGCTGGCCGCGTTTTAACGGTACCGGCTGGCCAGCATTATGTGGGAAGAGCTTATACCATAGAACCCGATGCCAGCAATGCGAGTTATTTCCTCGCCGCAGCCGCACTGATACCCGGATCGACGGTCATTATTCCCGGCCTTGGCCGCAATTCCCTTCAGGGCGATGTACTGTTTGCCGATGTGCTTTCTCAGATGGGTGCGCGGCTTTTTCTGGATGCCGACGAAATTCGACTTACAGGCACCACGCAACTGCTTGGCTTGAACATCAACATGAATTCCATTCCGGACATGGTGCAAACATTAAGCGTGTTGGCTCTTTTTGCACGCGGTCCTACCCATATTTCCAATATTGGCAACCTGCGCATCAAAGAAACCGATCGCCTTGCCGCCTTGGAAAACGAATTAACCAGGCTTGGTGCCCGCGTGCGGACCACTGCGGACAGCATTACCATTGAACCGCCGGAGAAAATCACCCCGGCGACCATAGAGACATACGATGACCATCGCATGGCCATGGCATTTGCGGTCGCGGGGCTGCGGGCGGATGGCATTCGCATAGCCAAACCGGAGTGTTGCGGCAAGACTTATCCGGAATTCTTCGCGGATTTTCATGCCGCCACACATGGTCAGGCGTCGTAAAAACCACGAAGTTCGATTGAGCCGCGGCAAAAGTTTCCGGGATAATTGTCGTTGGCATGCAGTGAATCCCGTTGGCAGACGAAATTGACCATGTTTGATATTTAGTTGTATGTTGTAATATAAATTTTCGGATGATTGCACGCATGAATACCAACGGGAACAAGACGGCCTTACAACGTGTGGGCATCATTGGCGATGGAGCCATGGGCACACTCTGCGCTCTGGTACTTTCCAGCGGCGGCCATAGTGTCCGCCTTTGGGGGCGGCGGAGGGAACAGATTTCCGCCATGGCCGCGGACCGGGAAAACCGCCGCTATTTACCTGGTGTAAAGCTACCTTCGGGCATTGAACTGACCGTGGCCGACGCGGATGTGGCGGTGGGAGTTGATTTTCTTATTTGTGCCGTACCGACACAATTTATACGCGCCATGTTACAGCAACTCACGCCGCATATACCGCCGGGTCTTCCCGTACTTAGCGTGGCCAAGGGAATAGAAAACCTGACACTTCTGCGACCAACGCAAATTATTATTGATGTGCTTCCGGACCGCCCGGTGGCTACGCTTTCCGGTCCCTGCATCGCGGGCGAAGTGGCGCGCCATATGCCGGCTACACTGGTGGTGGCTTCGCTGAATGATGTTCTGGCGAACAAGATTCAACAGGTGATGACCACGCAAACTCTGCGGATTTACCGCAATGACGATCTGATCGGTGTTGAACTGGCCGGGGCTATGAAAAATGTGATTGCCGTAGCCGCCGGTATTTTGGATGGCATGAATATAGGTGTGAACGCCAAAGCCGCGTTGCTGACGCGCGGTCTGGTGGAAATAACGCGTCTGGGCGTGGCTATGGGGGCACACGCGGCAACATTCAGCGGCTTGGCGGGTCTTGGCGATCTGGTAACAACCTGCTTTTCCGCAGAGGGCCGCAACCGCACCTATGGCCAGCATATTGGCCGAGGCCTTTCTCCGCAGCAGGCCATGGCGGAAATGGCCGGGGTGGTTGAGGGCATTCCGACCACCCGCAGTGTGCTGGAACTGGCACGACGGCATAAAGTTGAAATGCCCATCAGTGAAATGCTGCACTCGGTACTGTTTCACAATAAACCACCGCATATCGGCATTACCGAACTCATGACACGCCAGCCCAAGGCGGAACAGTCCACTGTTTCGCCATGCTGATAATTCGTCTCTTTTTGGGTGTATTGCTTCACTGCAAAGTTGGAGAAGAGTGCTTTTGGTCCCGATGTCTGGTTGGGAAAAATCCGACATACAGTGGCATTATTCCCTCACAACTCGTGCGGACGGGTATCAGAACTTCATCCTTCAAAATCCATCCCTGGAAGGCAGGCTCGTTTGCGGCACACCGAAGGTCCTACCGATTCTTCAATTCCGGTTTAATCCTTACAATAATCTAGACGGATTCTTGCTCGCCTTGACCACCTGTGATGTATTCCATAGCATACAGACCACCGCAGGAAGGCAAATGGGCTGCCATGCAGGCCGGCCTTGCCCACTGCGGCGCGTTGTAGTGAAAGAGTTTTTCATCATGCTTAAAAAGACCGTCGCCCAGTTAAATGTAAAAGATATTCGTGTTCTGGTTCGCGTGGATTTTAATGTACCCCTTAATGAACAAGGCCACATTACTGATGACCGCCGCATTGTTGCCGCACTGCCAACCATCAAAAATATTATTGAACGGGGTGGCAAGGCAGTTCTTATGAGCCATCTGGGCCGACCCAAAGGTGGACCGGAGGCTAAGTATTCACTCAAACCAACCGCCATTCGGCTGGGAGAACTGCTGAAAAAACCGGTGCTGATGGCCGATGATTGTATTGGACCGGCGGTGGTCGCCTTGGCCAATGGCCTCAAATCTGGTGGAATTCTGGTGCTGGAAAATACCCGCTTTCACAAGGGTGAAGAAAAAAATGAGTCGGCCTTTGCGGCGGAACTCGCGAAACTCGGCGATCTTTATGTGAACGACGCTTTTGGCACAGCCCACCGCCAACATGCCTCCACGTATGGCGTACCGGCGGCACTGGGCGCGGGCAAGCGGGCCATTGGCTTTCTCATTGAAAAAGAACTGAAGTTTTTAGGGAATGCTCTGGATCATCCGGTGCGTCCTTTCGTGGCGATTTTGGGCGGAGCAAAAGTATCCGACAAAATTGCGGTCATTGAAAATCTGCTTTCCAAGGCTGATACAGTGCTTATCGGCGGAGCGATGGCCTATACCTTCTTTTTGGCACAGGGAAAAAAGATTGGCAAGTCGCTGTGCGAAAAAGACAAAGTGGGCCTTGCGGCGGAATTACTTGACAAAGCTGGCGGCAAACTGGTCCTTCCCGTTGATACGGTCATAAGCGATCAAATTTCGGATACCGCGCAAACGCAGGTGGTTGCGGGAAACATTCCGGATGACAAGGAAGGTCTGGACATTGGCCCGGCCACAGCGGAGCTTTACCGTGCCAAAATTGCCAGCGCTAAAACCGTGGTCTGGAACGGCCCCATGGGCGTGTTTGAGAAAAAACCGTTTCAAAATGGCACCCGTGTCGTGGCTGAGGCTTTGGCCTCCATCACCGGTCATGGTGCAACAACTATCATTGGCGGTGGTGATTCAGCTGCGGCGATAGAGCAGTTTCACCTTGCCGAAAAGGTCTCCCATGTTTCCACCGGTGGTGGTGCGAGTTTGGAATTCATGGAAGGAAGGGGATTTCCCTGCCTTGATATTCTGGACAATGCGTAAGCTGACCCGTAAAAAGCAATGTGTCCCGATGCCTGGAAGTGATTCATGAACAGCAATATCTTTCTTCGCCCGCCGCATCTGCCGTTAATAGCGCCCTCCATTCTGGCGGCGGATTTCGGCCGGATTGCCGAAGAAGCGATCGATGTTCAGCGTTCGGGCGCGGATTTGCTGCATGTGGATATTATGGACGGGCATTTTGTTCCCAACCTGACCATGGGTCCGGACATGGTTCTGGCGCTGGCCCGCGCGTGCCAGCTTATGCAGGATGTTCACCTGATGGTGACTGATCCGCAGGATTTCGTAAAACCCTTTATTGACGCA
>JAJYPG010000097.1 GCA_021795535.1 Planctomycetota bacterium | reverse complement strand
TTTACACCTTGGCGGCGTGCGCACCGTTTTATTCAATTACCTGTTTGCCAAAAAGCATGGCGGCCAATTCGTGTTGCGCATTGAAGATACGGACCAGGTCCGTTCCCCCGCCGAATCCGCAGCTGGTATTTTGCAGGACCTGCAATGGCTGGGCCTGAACTGGGACCTTGGCCCCGTTCCCGGTCAGGGCAAGAATGTTTTTTTTCAAAGCACACGGCTGGATATTTACAACCGTCATCTTGATGAACTTATTGCGCGTGGTTTGGCTTATGAAGCATACGAAACGCCCCAGCAGCTTGCCGCCATGCGAATCGCTGCGGAAAAGGCAAAAAAACCATTCCGCTACCGCAAAACCATGACCGGTCGTGCAGCCAAAGGTGATGGCTCCTGTGTGATTCGTTTTGAAATGCCGTTGCGGGAAATCTGTTTTACCGATGAAATTCTGGGTGAAATTCGCGTCGCCGGTGATGAACATGATGATATCGTAATACGAAAATCTGACGGGTTCCCAACATATCATTTCGCTGTGGTGATTGATGACCATCTAATGGGCATTACCCATGTTCTGCGCGCCCAGGAACACCTGATGAACACGCCCAAACATCTTGGGCTGTATGCCGCCTTTGGCTGGCAGCCGCCTCTTCACGCCCACATGCCTCTGGTTTTCAATATGGACAACACCAAAATGTCCAAACGTGATAAAGCCAAGGCGGCGCGCCATGCACTGCAGCTTTATGCCCGACAGAAAAACGATTTGGAATATGCCGCTCTGGCGGATCGTGTCAAAATGGACCGGCAAAACATCGTTAATTTTGTCGCCAAAAAAAATGATGATACCGCACTAGCCGCCACCTTGGCCACAGCCATCGGCATTTCTCTTCCCGAAATTGACGTGCAGGATTTTCGCCGCAGCGGATACATGGCTGAAGCTCTGCTGAACTTCATCGCCCTGATTGGCTGGTCCCCCGGCGAAAACCGCGAAATTCTTTCCCGCCCGGAAATGCTTAATCTGTTCTCCCTGGAAACCATTGGCAAGACCAGTGGGCGCTTTGATCGTAAAAAGCTCCAATGGATGAATGGCGAATATATTCGCAGTGCCTCGGAGGATCAGCTTGCCGCCGCTGTGCATGGTTTTAATCAGGTGACGGATTATCCTTTAAAAGAAGCGGATGATCAGACTCTTCGTCCCATTCTTGGGATGTATCAGCAGCGCATGGCAACTTTTGCGGAAATGGCGGAAAATTCCGCTTTCTTCTTCCGCGAACCGGAATATGACCAGGCTGCGGGCGATAAATTCCTCCGCCGTGGCGAAGGCCATGCCATGCTTACGCGGATAGGAGAGTTGCTGGGCACGGCCAGTTCATGGGATGCGGCGACACTGGCCCCAATTATGGAAGAAATTATCGCCATGGGGGAAAAGCGCGGTGCAGCCGCCCAGACGCTGCGTGTGGCCATTTCCGGTGGAGCGGTTTCGCCGCCACTGCTGGAATCCATCGTTCTGCTCGGCCGGGAAAAAACCCTTTCCCGCATCCAGCAAGCCCTGACGATGTTTCCACCGGATGGGCCGGAAAATAACGCCTGACGCAACCGCCCGGCTTCTGAACAACATTCGCCGGAGCGGTTGACACCCATACATAAGGACAATGAAAATGGAAAACTCTTACCGGAAGCCGCTCATAATCTGATTGGACAGATTCACCGTGCGCGCCGTTTCGCGGAATCGACTATCTGATTTTCCCGCGGCAATCGCACTTTGAATTTCCTTCACACGGGCCATGGCCGCCTCCTGCTTGGGATAGCGAACCTCACGGTAGCCAGTGACGGTTTCCGGGGTTTTCAGAATATCAAGCCACAGGTTGTACAGCCATGGTTCATGCAGTTCGCAGGTATCCACCAGATGGGTGTACCAGTCGCGGAATGCTTTTTCACGGGCGTGCCACGCGGGCAGCAGCGAACGCAGAAAGCGGCAATGACGCAGGATACGCATTTGCCAGTCGTACCCTTTGAGATGGAATCGAATTTTAAATCCGGCAATGTCAAATTCAGGTCTGTTTAAGTGTACGTATGTAATTTTGTCTCCATTGGCGGGATTTACATTGAATCGGCGGCGGTCGCGCTTGTATTTCTCCGGGCTGGTGTACATCATGGCGACATACACCTCATCCTTAATCATCATCACCTTTGCCAGGTTCCATATCACCGCGCGTGTCAGAGCGAAGTTGCGCTGCGCATTGTCCTGCTGAAAGGTCTTGACCACACGCGCCGCGTAAGAGCGGCCATAAGGAAGCGTGCCCCATTGTATAGCGTCAAAAAGACGAATGACAAAGTCCCGTTTCGACGCTTCGTCGAGTGCCGACATCGCCGACAGCGATTCGCGGCTTATTTGCCGGTATTGCCGGGCGTTGGTTCCACCCCATATCGAACTGGCCTTGAGAATGTTGGCCTTGCGTTCAATGGCCTGTTCGACCGATTCCACTTCATGCGTTGCCGCAACGCCAAAAAGATCCGGGCGCAACACAATTTTACGGCCAATGTTAAACGCCCGGTAATTGCGTTCAAATTCACGGCGCACGGCATGGCGAATTGCCCAGGTAATGCTTTTGTATGAGACGGGAATAAATCCAAGCTGATATGCCACCCCCAACATCATAATGTTGGCGTAAAGCTTGGAATCCAGCAGCCGCTCGCACAGATCGCCCACATTAAAGCTGAAAAACTGGCCAGGCATGCACTGGCCCTTGATCGCTGCCGCCAGTGCCTCCGGCGAAAAATCCTCTTGCCCCAGAAGTGCGAGAATAGTCGGAGTTTTACCTATATTGATAACCGCACGCGTATGCCTGGGCGATGCGACACGCAGAAAATCGTTGGGGGAAATGGCGCGGGCCGCTTCCAGAGCGTCAATGCCGATAAGCAGATCAGCCTTGCCAAAGGGTGTAATGGCCGATCCTTGCACCGGCGTTTTGGAAAACAGAAGCTGACTGAACACTCCGCCATTACGGATGGCCAGGCCTTTTTTATCCAGAAAGGCTATCTGATACCCTTCCTTATGGCCGGCACGCACCAGAATTTCGCCTGCCACACCAATGCCCATGCCGCCCACGCCCGCCATGTAACAGCGCCATTGATCGCTGATTTTCAGAGGCGGTGGTTCTGGCATTCCGGTCAGGTCCACCACTTCATCCGGCATTCTTGGCGGACGGCTGCGCGTTACAACAACCTGTTCAAAACTTGGACAGGCGTGAATGCGCGAGCAAGCCCCGTCATTCACACAGGTGGTAAAGTCGGTCTGAATCTTTGGACCGTAATCGGTCTGCGTAACCTTCAGGGCGGGGCAACCGGTCTGATTCGTGCATTCCAGGCAATATTCACAGACTTCGTCGGTGACGTTCATAAACGCCTTCTGCCGAATGAAGCCCTTTTCTTTTTTCTCCGCAACTTCGGCACGATGCCGACGACGATGGAACGTAATGCCGCATTCCTTGTCCGCCACCACCACTTTCACGCCATCCTGCAGAATGATGCGTTCGAGCATTTCACGGTAGTTGTCGCGATCAGCGGGATTCATGCGAAATACCCGCGGCTGTGGTTCGTTGCGGCCTTCCTTGCCGCGGAAACGCAGCGGCCCGGCGGCATCGGGAATCATGGATCGTACAATGCGTTCAATATCGTGGGAAAGAGCCTGGTGGCCTAGAATATCTTTTTCCTGCGTGGGATTCGGCTGATGGCCTGTCATCGCAGTGGTCCCATTTTGCAGAATAATATAGGTAATATCCTGCCCCTGATTGATGGAGTTGGCGATGGCGAGTTGTCCAGAATGAAAGAATGTGCCATCACCCATGAACACAATTTGTTTGTTGGTAATGAATGGGTCCACGCCACTGCCTGTCGCTCCGCCCAAACCCATGCCGCTGTAGTTGTGCATCAGCGGCTTGTTGGGTTCAAACATCATCATGGTGTAGCACCCGGTGTCGCCATGGGCGACCAGATCGATCGGCGGCTTGCCATAATGCTGCTGCATGTATTGCGGGTTCATCATGCTTTCCCGTATTTCCAGCAACGCACTGGATGAATCGCGATGGGGGCAGCCCGGACAATACGCCGGCGTGCGTACCGCAACGTTTCCAGGCGCATTGTTGGCCATGGCGATGGTGGCCAGTTCTTCACTTAGTCGCCCGTTGGAAAGTTCGTGTGGAATATTGGGCGTGTCGCGCAGAAAACGGGTAAGAATTTCAATCAGAATGGATGGATGCAGTCCGCGGGTGGAAGGAATGCCTGGCCGGTCGCCAGGGAATGTTTTACCCCAAACCTGCACGTTGGCGTTGGCTTGGTCCGGATGCAATTGCCTTTGCATTGCGATGTGTTCGGCCACCTGCTTTTCAATGAAGCTGCGACGTTCCTCCACCACAACAATCCGCTCGCACATGCCCGCAAGCTGATCCACCAGCGTGGTATCCACCGGATAGCTGATGGCCAGTTTTAGCATGGGGAAAGCGCTTTGCAGGCCCATTTCCTGCAACGCATGAATCAGCAATGTGTGCGACATGCCGGAGGAAATAAAGCCCACCGGACATTTTTCGCTCCGCCCGCCGCGCCACGTCCGTTCAATCGGATTGATAATGCGCGACAGACCAAGCTGGCGGCAGCGTTCCAGCAACGCAGTAAAGCGGTCCGCAAACGTAAGTTCCTGGCGCCAACTGCGCGGCGGCAAAAGAACCGTTGTTTCCACTGGAATTTTACCGGTTTCCATGGCCACGCGATCGCGCGTGGAAATCACCGGCCAGCGGTTTTCTCGGCAGGTAACCGTGCCGCCGCCATCAGCCAGTGCCACCGTTACCATCATGCCCATATAAAGTTTGGAAGCCGCGGAGAGATCAAAGGCATGCGCGACCCAGTCTTTTAATTCCTGCGGATTGGCTGGCTCCATGACCGGAACGCGCAAGTGTTCGAAAAGAAAACGCGAATCGGCTGGAACCTGCGTTGAATCGCTCCATGGATCATCGCCGCTGACCACTACAGCGCCACCCGCAGGATGGGGAATGCCCGACAGATTGCCCAAAGCCAGCGCATCGGATGCCACATGCAAACCGACAGATTTGAATACCGCAATTCCTTTTACACCCACCATCTGAGCGCCATTAAGCATCGCTATGCTGATCGCTTCATTGTTCGCCATTTTGGCGCATACGCCCTTGGCATCCAGCAATTCGGCAATATCGCCACAGGAATCAAAAAAGCCGGCCAATGGCGATCCGGGATAACCAGTCAGTAATGCCACACCACCGGGCGTTTCCAGGCAGCCCTTCAATAGCAGTTCCGAACCACCGAATATTTCAGTCCCGCTTTCAACCACGAACCGAGGATCTATCTTCATGCTTTATCATCCCATTTTAATGCAATACATCCGTTGGAAGAGCCAACGTACAGCTTGCGCGTTGCAGATGCCATCCTACAGGGCATATCGTTCCCGCAAGGTGATATTTTTCAACACGCGACGGAACTTTCCGGCAGCCATGCACATTCGGAAACAGGCTTGCTTCCGCCACAGTTCAAGCCTGTGGCCATTACCGGAAAACTGATTGTGATTATAGCCGTTGCCAAACCGTAAAACCATGGTTTTATAATGATGAATACTGATTTGCGAATAAAAACAGCCATACTGCCGTATCCGTGGATGTCTGAGGGAGGCGTATAAAAATTAGCCTATACTCAACATGGCTATATATTGGGGCATCGAGCCTCACCTTTTTACGGCAAAGGCATCTGGCTCTATCTTACGATCTCAATCCATCGGAGCGAACTTGTCGGACATAGACACGGTGCTTGCACGAGGTCTATGTGCGAGGACAACTCGGGCGATGGCCTGCCGCCGAAAGCGTCATGCACACGATGGC
>JAJYPG010000096.1 GCA_021795535.1 Planctomycetota bacterium | reverse complement strand
ATCAGATTGAGTGTTGGCTGGGGGTTCCAGCATTGCTCGTTTTCCTCAAGGAGTTTTCCGATGCGCATGTCCGTTGCCCGGCTCGCCAGCCGCAAAGCCGCGATCGTGGCTGCGACACTTTTCGCCGCAACCATTTCGCTTCAGACTTATATTTTTGCCGCAGATGGTGGGAGTACCACGAATCGCGGCTCGCCTTCCGCGGGAACAATTGTCGCCGCCCCGACGGCCAGCACCCCGCCCGCAACCGCTCCGGCAGCCCATGTGCCCGCCACCGGTCCCGTGGCGACTCCGCCGCTGAACAGTGGGAATATTTCCGTTCCCGTTCCGTCAGAAGGCACCGTCACTACCAGTGGATCAAAGAGCAAGGCTCCACATGCCAGAACCAAGGCGAAGAAGGTGGTTCATAAAAAGCACAAAGTTGTGGTGGGAACCGCCTCATTCATTGGACAGATTGCCGCATCCGAGGTGAATGTGCGCAGTGGACCACGTCTCGCCTATTATCCGGTTGGACAACTCACGCGTGGTCAATTGGTCAAGGTTGTCGGTACGGTTAACTCATGGGATCGCATTGCCGCCCCCGCGGGAACGCGCTGCTATATTGCACGGCAGTTTGTCCGGCTTTCCGCCGATGGTACCACTGGTCATGTTTCTGCGGATTATGTTTATCTGCGTGCGGCCAGCCCGCTCACTCCCGCGAGCCATTATGCCGTCGTTGGACTGGTGCGTCGCGGAACGCATGTTTCCATAACCGGTTCAACAAAAGAATTTTATGTTATTCGTCCGCCGCATGGAACCGATTTCTATGTCGCCGGACAGTTTGTCAAACCCGCTCCCGCAAACAGCACCTATATTACGTCGCAAATTTCCATGCCTCCGGGCTTTAAAGGGCCGGGGTTGCCCACTAATTTGCCCAATGCTTCCGCTGTTGCGGTGGCTCCCGCAACCACAGCTACGGCTGCCAATTCCGGCGCCACGGCTGGAACCAATTCGGCAAATAATATGCAGGTGGTTCCGGTTCCTTCCGCTGGTGGAAACTCCAGCAATACCCCGGCTACTTCTGAGACCGCTGCCGGGGCAGGTGGCGCTGGTGGTTTGATACCGGTTATTCCAGGAGTGGGCAAAGCGGTTTCCGTGAAGGCTTCAGTGCCAATACCGTCCGTGAAGATCAATACCAATGCCTATGCGGAATTCAGCGCACTAAATCGCAAGGCGCAAAAGGAATTTAGGAAGCCGGTGCTTCAGCGGAAACTCAAGCCATTGCTTGCGGATTACCAGAATCTCGCCAGGCAGCCGAACCTGCCGCCATCGGTGAAGCAGGGAACCGCCGAATGGATCAAGGAAGTGAAAAAGGGTATCGAAATTCAGGCTTTAGCCAGTACTGCGGCCAATACCCCCGCCATTAACAAGGTAATAGCGCCTTACCAGCAGAAATGGGAACAATCGCAGAATGCAGTCAATGAAGCGGTGGCCCACGCACCTTATTTGGCCAAGGGAATTCTCAAGACCAGCACGGCCATTCATGACTATGCCCTGGTAAGTCCGGTGACGGGGCGTGTAGTAGCGTACCTGAACCCAACAAGCAAGATCGATATATCCAAGTTGCTCGGTTCATACGTGGGTGTAAAGGGTGTTGTGGAGGGTAAAACCGGTATAACAGTGCGCGTTATTGACGTGTACACTGCCACCATGCTGCCGGTGCCCCGCGCCGCCGATCAGACGCCGCCTGGCGAGCCCAGCGTTCCCTGAAGCTATCGCTTGCCATCGAAAGATGTTGGCACAAATGGCGGTTCATGGGTTCATGTTTCCGGTTCATTTCCCAGAAATTCTCCGGGAATTCTCCGGGAAGTCTTATGTTCGTTGCCATAGACCCTTAAACTATAGAAATTTGGATTAAGCCGTGCCTGCAAGTACAGATTTGCTTAATGATATTCTAAACCACAACCGTAAGTTCGTTCAGAATCGGGGTTACGAGCAGTTCAAAACGGACCGTTTCCCGGACAAAAAAGTAGTGGTTTTGACCTGTATGGATACGCGGCTTGTTGAATTACTGCCGCGTGCGATGAATCTGCGCAATGGCGACGCGAAGGTCATCAAGAGTGCTGGTGCGGTGGTATCCCACCCTTTCGGCAGCATCATGCGCAGCATTCTGGTGGCGGTTTACACACTGGCGGTGCAGGAAATTATGGTGGTGGGCCATCATGACTGCGGTATGTCCGGCTTGGGCAGCGGCCAGATTCTGGAAAAGGCCCGCGCCCGCGGTATTTCATCCGATGTTATTGATACGCTGGTTCACGCCGGCATTGATCTGGAAAAATGGATGACCGGTTTTGCCCGTGTCCAGGATGGCGTGCGGCAAAGCGTGAACCTTATTCGCCACCACCCCCTTTTGCCGCAGGACGTGCATGTTCATGGCTTGCTTATTTCACCAGATACAGGTGCATTGGAACTTCTGGACATTAAAGATTGACCATTATACCTCGCGCACATGGGTTTGACGCATTCTGGCCCGGCAGTTTGGCCTGTTCAACACGAAAGCGGCAAGATGCCGCTTTTGCCTTTGGCACCGGCTGTTTTAATCCTTTGAGCGTGCAATATATGCCCACACTGGCGGCGGCCATGCATAAAACAACCCGCCAGATTTCCCGGTTTGGCAGGGGAGGAATCACGGGGTGGCCGGCACGCGAGGGGAACCCGGATCGTTCGCGAATTTTGCTCTCCACCGCGGTATTGTTTTATCAGTTCGATCTGATGGTATAATCCACCAAGTTACCGGAGTGTTCACCATGTTGCGGCCAGGGCGACAACGCACGGGTTCTTAAGTGCCAGGATGCACGCGAGACTGCCGCTAAGCTGAAGGCTGGCTTGGAATTCATGGAACCACGGGTGCGGCTATACACGGATGGCGCTGCGATTATGTACAAAATTATTGCCTGTTTGATAAGTTTCCTTCTGGTCGCCACGATTCTTTTCGGGCTGCGCCGCGACCGTTTGAATGTCACGGCTGAATCGGCCCGCGTATTTCATAAAATAGGTCAACGGCGGCATATTCTTTGGGATTTGCAAACGCGTCTTTCCGCCCAGACCAACCCTATTGTGTTAAGCAGGCGTATCAAGGAATTGGACGCGAAAGCCGCTGCCGCCGCGGTGACGGCGGACGCATCGCAGTCGGCCACGGTTACGCCTGCTCCGATTGGTGGGACAGTACCGGGTGGAAATTCCATTCCGTAAAAATATGTGATATCTTCGCCGATCCGGATTTGGCGCGGAGGATCACCATGTTCGCGAGAATACCTATGCAGAAACTTGATAAAGCCAATCTCTGGTCAACACTGGTGCTGCTGTTCGGCGCGGTGTTGTTGATTGGGCTGCTGGGCCGTGTTGCCTGGCTGCAAACCCATGTTACGCAAGCCGATATTTCCAATTTGCGATCACAACATGATGTGGGCGTAAACCTTATGGCTCGCCGGGCTTCCATCTATACCGCGGATTCCACGCTGGTGGCTGGTTCGGTTCGTGTTTATGGAATGTTTGCCGATCCGGGTTTTATTTTTGATCCCAATGGAAACCTTAGCGCCCTGTCCGGTTCCGAGATTGTGCATGCCCGCCACATTATGGCCCGCCATGTCGGCAAACTTTTGGATATGCGGCCCACCGCTCTTCTGAATTGGATGCGTGGACAGTTGTACTATCCTACTGCTCCCGTCACAACCACCCGCGCCACAACCTCAAGTCCGGTGGCACAAAAACCGGTCTTGCGGCGTTTCCTGTGGCTTAAACGTGATGTGGGGCACGAGTTCTATGACCGCTTCGAAAGAATGCGCAAGCGACTGATGGAAAAATCCCGTTTGCTGCATCGCGAGCATAAATTCAGGCTGGCTGCTGAATATTTTCATGCCATGGATGGCGTGGGCTTCAAACGTTCCACACGACGAGTCTATCCGCTGGGCACTTTTGCCGGACAGGTTATCGGTTTTGCCAATTCGCATGAGGGGCTTGATGGCCTGGAGTCGCAACTGAATTCCCTGTTGGAGGGGCGTAAGGGCCGCGTTATTTATGTGAAGGATGCAGCCGATCGCGCGCTTTGGGTTGATAACCGTGGCTATCGGCAGCCGGATGATGGCATGAAAGTCTGGTTGACGCTTAACACCATGATTCAGGGCGTTGCCGAGGAACAGTTGGACAAGGCCTGCAAGAAGTTTTCCGCCCGCTCCGGCGTGGCGGTGGTTATGAATCCGCGCAATGGGACGATTTTGGCCATGGCCAATTATCCAACCATGGATCCCAATGATTACCAGAAAACCCCGCCCCAATTTCGCCGCAATCGGGCGGTGACTGATCCGTTTGAACCCGGTTCGGTCTTCAAGCCATTCAATTTAAGCTTTGCCCTATACGACCATGTGGTCACGCTGCAAACTCCGTTCAATTGCCACCATGGGCGTTACCGCGATCCGACGGGACGTTTAATTAAGGATGTCGGTGGATGGGGATATCTTTCCGTTGAGGATATTCTGGTGCATTCCAGCAATATCGGAATGACGCAAATCGGCTGGAAGATGGGAATACGGCGTTTGTGTGATGGGATTAACGCTTTTGGCTTCGGTCACATGACCGGATGTATCCTGCCCGGTGAGTCGCCCGGTATTGTGCGCCCGCTAAGCCAGTGGACCAAGGGAACGCTCACTTCGGCAAGCTTTGGTTATGGCGTGGGTGTTACACCGTTGCAATTGGCGCGAGGCCTGTGTGCCATTGCCAACGGCGGATACCTGCTTACGCCACAAATTATTAAAATGGTGCAAACTCGCGGCGGAAGGCTGGAAACCTGGGCGCAAATTGATGGGCCGCAGAAAACGCAAAGAATTGTTCCCCGTTGGGTCACCCGACAGGTTATTACCGCCATGGAACAGGTAATGGTTCGCGGTACCGGCCAATACGCCATCTCCCCTCTCTATCGGCTTTTTGGCAAAACCGGCACGGCGAATCTTGCCGTTGCCGGGCAGGATCGTTACCACGCCCATCAATACAACGCCACTTTTATTGCCGGCGGACCGGTTCCCGACCCACGCCTGATCTGCGTTGTTACGGTGCATGAACCCGATCCGCGCAAAGGCCATTATGGCGGCACTGTGGCAGGGCCGGCCTGTTCTCGAATTCTTACCAGTGCCCTGCAATATTTACAGGTGCCGCCGGATCAGGGACCCGCCACCGATCCCTGGTGGGGCAAGGAAAATGAACTCCAGCGACTGAAGGGATTGAGTCATTAGCCCTTTCCCGGACAGTACCATATATCAGAAGGAAGCATCCGCCTTATGACCATGCAACTCTCAGAATTGCTCGCAGGGTTTTCCGCCGGTTTTCCCGACGGCTGCCTTGTCCATGGTCCGTTGGACAAGCCAATCGATCATGTGGTGGAAGACTCCCGCCAGGTCGTTCCGGGTTGCCTTTTTGTCGCAAGGCCCGGAACCCATGCCGATGGATCAACCTTTTTGCGGCAGGCTTTGCAACAGGGAGCCGGCGCAGTGGTGTGCGATCTTTCGACCGCCGCTTCCGATATTCCCACCCTGGTCGCACAATTCGGCGCCACTCTGATTGATACCCGCCATCCCGCAGCCATGCTGGGCTATCTGGCGCATCGCATAGCCGGAGATCCAGCGCGTCAGATGCAGCTTCTTGCGGTAACGGGCACAAATGGAAAAACCACCATTACATTTCTTTTGCGGAGCATTTTTCGCGCTGCACGCCGGCAGTGCGGGTTGATTGGCACGGAGAAAACAGATGATGGCCGATCCATTATGGAAAGCTCCATGACCACGCCGGCTCCGCTGGAACTCGCTAATCTGCTGGCCCGTATGATTAAAAATGGTGCCACCGCCGTGGTGATGGAAGCAAGCAGTC
>JAJYPG010000095.1 GCA_021795535.1 Planctomycetota bacterium | reverse complement strand
AAGCTTATCATCGCCAGTGAAAAACGGGCGGTGAGTTTCTATACCCGTTATGCGGTTTTGGCCCGTAGCCCTGAAGTTCGCAATCTTTTCCACGAACTGGCCAATCAGGGGCTTTTGCGTGTGCGGGAATTACGCACAGTCTTTAACGCCGCCGGCAAGCAGATTACTGAAGCGTGCCCCATTCAGTGGTAGGGGGGTAACCCGTGTCCGCCGGGACGCTCTGGCGGATGGTTTATACGCTGATACCGCCTGCCCGCGGGATTGAAATCCCGATATTGAAATGCCGCAAACGTCTCAAAAGGGGTTGCATGCGGAATAATGCCGGATGGAATGGTGGTGAACCATTCACCCGGCGGCTCAAATTCCGGTGGAATTTTTTGGTCCACTATCGCCTTTTCCGGGTGAGGCATACAATATATCAGGTTCAGGCGATTGCGTTGGTGGTCGGAAAAGGAAGTGGAGGTCTGAAGAAATGGCTTTGCCAGCCCGGTAGCGCAGTTGTTTTGCAGTGCCAATAACCGAGCAACCAGGGCGGGAAAGAAACTTGGCGAGGCGATTCTGTTTGTGGCCAGTGGCCGGGGTCCGGTTCAGGCTCAAGTCAATGATTCCTGTCGGGACATTGCAAGAGTCGGTAACAGCAGGCTAAACTCTTTGCCATCTGGAAAAGCTGCCCGTGAGACACAAGCGGGCATTCCGGAAAGAAAATGTATTTGACTTTTGGTCCTGATGGACCGAAAACCAGAGTTTTAATTTAGAGTGCCTTACACGTGCCACCTCTTTTTCTATATGTTCTTCAGGGCCCGGACAAAGGGCGTAAATTTGAATTTTCCAGCAATGACGCGGTCATGCTGGGGCGTTCAAGTGAACAGGTGCCATTAAGCGATCTTACAGTGTCGCGGCGTCACGCCCAGTTGGAATGGGCCGCCAATGCCTGGTCACTGGTGGATGCGGGAGGGGCCAATGGCGTGTTTATCAACGGCGTACGCATTAATAAAACATCCAAGCTGAAAGTGGGCGATCAGATTCGCATGGGGTCCACACTGCTGGTTTTTGGTGCGCCGGTACAAAGTGTGAGTCTTGCGGAAAGTGATGATGTAAGTCCTGGAACCGGTTCCGGTCCGGCGGATTCCGCCATTATCAGCACTGTGCCCAGCAATGATGATTCCGTGGTGCTTGCCGCGCCGGAACCATCGCAGGTGGCCATGGCCCATTTTCGTGTTCTTTTGCAGATATCCATCGCCATTTCCAGCGTGTTCGATCAACAGCAGCTTCTTAACAAGGTGATGGATCTTGTATTTGAACAGTTGCGAGCCGATCGTGGTTTCATCGGTCTTCTTGATGAAACCACGGAGCAAGTGGTTCCGGTGGTGGTGCGCTACCGCAATGAAGAGCAGGTTGGGAAAATAGCCGTCAGCCAGACCATCATTCGCCATGTAATGGCAAAAAAAGAGGGTGTTCTTTCCAGCAATGCCATGACCGATCAGCGTTTTCAGAAAGGCAAGTCGGTTCATAACCTTTCCATTCGCAGCGCAATCTGCGTGCCCATTAAAGGCCGCGAAAAAAATCTGGGCGTTCTGCATATTGATTCCAGCGTGGCCAATTATTCCTACACGCCGGACCAATTGCGTTTGCTTACCGCCATTGGCCTGCAAACCGGTCTGGCGATTGAAGTCGCACGGTTGTATCAGGAAAGCGTTCGTCAGGAACGTCTCGCCGCCACCGGCCAGACCGTCGCATCGCTGTCGCACTCCATTAAAAATATTCTCCAGGGCATTCGGGGTGGGGCGGATATTGTGGAAATGGGTCTCAATTCCAATGATATCAGTCAGATTCGCACCGGATGGGGTGTTTTACAGCGAAACCTGGACAAGGTTCAAGGACTTACCATGAACATGCTGGCTTACAGCAAGCCGCGAAATCCGAATTATGAGCTTACCAACCTGCCCTATGTTCTGGGCGAATGTCTGGAACTGATTAATTCAGTCGCCAATGACAAGAAAGTCATCGTGTTGACTGAAATAAATAAAGACCAACCCCCGGTCCCCGCTGATGCCGACGGCATTCACCAGGCTATCTTAAACCTGCTTACCAATGCGGTGGATGCCGTGGAGCCGGGGCGTGGAGTCATTACCCTTACCAGTGATGTCAACGCGGCCAGTCAGTTGGCGGTTATTGAAGTTCAGGACAATGGCGTTGGTATTTCCGAAGATAACCTCAAGCGGCTGTTTCAACCGTTTTATTCCACCAAAGGGCAGCGCGGCACAGGTTTGGGACTGGCCGTCACAAAAAAAATTGTGGAGGAGCATGGCGGCAAGATTTCCGCCACATCCAAACTTGGCGGTGGAACGACCTTCCGAATTACGCTACCCATGCACCACCATAAAATGGGTGATTCCGATCAAACACTCGGACCTCCGGTATAACGCTGTGGCCACCACGCCCGGCATAATCCAGATAACCGTTTTAACCAGACCTGTGACCAGCTTAAGTGCGTGAAAAAGTGATTAATAACATGAAAAAGACCATTCGCGGAAAAGGCAAAACAACCTCGGCTGGGACTGTTGACAGCCCATCATCCACTGTTCCGGCCAAGTCCTGGCAGATGAGAATTGTTGCTGGCACCAACGCCATGGCTGAAAAATTTGTTGAATCGCTCTCTTTTGACACCCGCCTGGCCGACCAGGACATTCGCGGTTCCATCGCCCATGCCACCATGCTTTGCAAGGTGGACCTGATTTCCCGCAACGAACTTGCACAGATTAAGCGGGGGCTTCTGGCTATTCTGGCGGATATTCAAGCTGGTGCATTCGTCTTTGACATGGCACAGGAAGACATTCACATGGCGGTCGAGGCGGATCTGATTAAACGCATCGGCGAACCGGGGCGAAAACTGCACACCGCCCGGTCGCGCAACGATCAGGTGGCACTGGATGTGCGACTCTGGTGTTTGCAGGCAATTGACCAGCTCACACTTTTACTCATTGATCTGCAGCGAAGTTTTGTGGACCTTGCCGAAACCCAGGGCCGCGTGCTTATGCCCGCATTTACCCATTTGCAGCGAGCGCAACCCATTACTTTCGGCCATGAACTGCTGGCTTATGTGGAAATGCTGGATCGTGATTGTGCCCGTCTGCGGGATTGCCGCCAGAGAACTAATATCTCGCCGCTCGGCAGTGGGGCCGTTGCCGGCACCACGCTGGGCATAGACCGGCAGCAGACGGCGGAACTCCTGGATTTTGCTGGTGTGGCGGCCAATTCACTCGACGCGGTAAGTGATCGGGACTTTGTTGTGGAACTGGTGTTTGACCTTTCCGTAATAGCGATGCACCTTTCGCGCTGGGCGGAACAATGGATTCTTTACACATCGACAGAATTTGATTTTATCCGTCTGGCCGATGGTTACACCACCGGCAGCAGCATGATGCCGCAGAAACGCAATCCGGACATGTTGGAACTTATTCGTGGCAAAACCGGCGGCGTTTACGGCCAGCTTGTGGCGCTTCTTACCATGCTTAAAGGGCAGCCTCTGGCCTACAATCGGGATATGCAGGAGGATAAACGCTGGCTCTTTGCGGCTTACGATTCCATTGAACCGACTCTGGCTATTGCCGCGGCCATTGTTCGCAGCACGGCGGCCAAACCCGAATCCATCCGGCGGCGTCTGAATGAAGGTTTTCTGGATGCCACAGTTCTGGCGGAATATCTGGTAAAAAAAGGAATTCCGTTCCGCACGGCGCACCAGGTGGTTGGAAGCCTGGTTGCCCGGTGTGAAAAAGAAAATATTTCCGCACTGGCCGATTTGCCGCTGGATACAATGCGTCAGCTTTGCCCGGTCATTGGCCCGGATGTTTTTGAAGTGCTGGGGCCGGATAAAGTTGTGAAAGCTTATGCGTCATACGGTTCGGCGGGCGATCGTCAATTGGCGGATCAGATTGGTCGCTGGCGAAAAAAGCTGAACTGAACGTCCGGCGGACACTCACATTTTACGGACTGGCGTGCCCGCCGGGCGACTGGTGTTGCTGTGCGGGCTTATGGCCGGGAGCACAAGGAGTATTTCATGCGAATTCTGGTTACCGGCGCGGCCGGGTTCATTGGTTCCCGGCTTTCCGCCGCTCTGCTGGCCCGTGGCGATCAGGTTACGGGTATTGATAACTTTAATGATTACTATCCGGTTATTCACAAGCACCGCAACCTGCTGGATATTCAGGGCCACGCGAACTTTCGCCTGATTCAGGCCGACCTGCGCGATGCCAATAAAATGCTTGAAATATGCCACGCCGTTTTGCCTGAGGCGATAGCCCATATCGCCGCCATGGCGTCCGTGCGTTACAGTGTGACGCATCCACTTGTTTATGCCGATGTGAATGTTCAAGGGACGCTCAATTTGCTTGAGGCGGCCCGTACCATCGGCCAGCCACATGTGCTCCTGGCATCCACCGGATCTGTTTATGGCCAATCCACGCCCACACCTTTTGTGGAAACCGCGAGTGCGGACCGTCCGCTGGCGGCTTATCCGGCGAGCAAGCGTGCGATGGAACTTTTTGCGCACAGCTTTCACCATCTCTGGAAGATGCCCATAACGGTACTGCGGTTTTTTAATGTGTATGGTCCTCATGGCCGCCCGGACATGATGCCGTGGCACTGGAGCATGGACATTGCCGCTGGCAGGGAACTGACGCTTTATGACGCGGGCCGTCTGCAACGAGATTGGACATATATTGATGATATAATAGACGGATTCACCGCCGCACTCAATAACGGTTCAGGTTATCGCATTTACAACCTTGGGTGCGGGAATCCTGTGGCGAACATTGATTTTGTCCGCGTGCTGGAGGATTTGCTGGGGCGCAAGGCGGTGGTTAAAAATGTCCCATCACCGGCGTCTGAACCGTTGGTAACCTACGCGGATATCAGCAAGGCCCGGCGCGAAATTGGCTATAATCCGAAAGTTCAGGTGCGCCAGGGACTCACGCACTTCATAGATTGGCTGCGGAAGGAACAACTGCTCACGCAAAGCGGATAAAATGCCCCGAATAAAAGATGCTCCAGCCTCTCCAGATGGGCATGGCGCGTTGGAACCGCAACGAATAGTTTCGTGCTTCGCCGAAACAACAAATATTGCGGCAGCGGCTGCAAAACACTCTGGAAAGTCAGAGTTTATACTGCCGTGCCTCTATTAATGAGACCTCCCACAGGTCAAGCCAGTTGTCTACAAAGCAGGCAATATGCCTGTGGCACACCAGTCCGTCTGTACCGCAGGTGTCTCGCCTGCTTTGTCTCATCCGTACTATTTGGAATCTGGACGTCTCTATTTTGCCGGACGGCACGTCTTTTTTCAGTCCATGAAAATACCGCACGCACCGACTATTGAGACATTCCGGAAGGGATGGGGCGGCCTTATTCTTCGCCAAAACGGCTGTTAACCAGCCGTTCCAGAGCATCAAGGGCTGCGGCGGCATCATCGCCATCGGCCTGAATTTTCAAGTTTGTGCCTTCCGTTGCCGCCAGCATCATCATGTGCATTATGCTTTTGCCATCCACGCACTGGTCCGCTTTCCATACGCGAATGCCGCTGCGGAACTGGTTGGCCACATCCACAAATTGCATTGCCGGACGGGCGTGAAGCCCGAGCTTGTTGGATATTTTAATTTCTCTTTCCATGATGGCTTGTGCCGCTTCAAGGGTTCCATTTTCTCACGGGTGGTGTGGCAAACGCGCACCACATTGGTCTTGCCGTGTCCAGACCGTGCGACGAATCCACGCTTCGAGCTTAGTGCGACACGCTGGCCTGATCCGCCTCATCCAGCAGATCACAAATTTCCTTCCGCGTTGCGGCGCGACGCAAAAACCTCCGGAAATTATCCTGTTGCAGGTTGCGGAAAATATTTTCCATCGCCTGCAGA
>JAJYPG010000094.1 GCA_021795535.1 Planctomycetota bacterium | reverse complement strand
TTTCCCATATATCTATACTTGTTCCTATGACTGTTGGAAACATTCATTACCCCTGATGCGACCGTTGTATTTGTCCCAGCCGTCAGCGGCGCAGGCGTACAGGCATCCGGAGGAGTATCAGTTCGGCCCATCACTTCTGGTGTCGCCAGTGGTCAGCCGCGGAGTGGGAAAAGCGTGGCTTGGCGCAGTGAGGATGTGGTTTCCATCGGGAAAGTGGTGGAATATTCTGACCAACGAAAGCGTTGATCATTCCGGGGACAGGCCGGTACTCGCATCCGCGAACGAAATTCCAATATTCGTGCGTGGTGGTGTACCACTGCCCATGCAACCATTTGCCCTGCGAATGGCCGAGAAACCCGCCAATCCGCTGGTTGTGTGCGTCTATCCAGGCCAAAGCGGACACTTCACCCTGTACGAGGATGATGGCACTTCTCCTGCGTATCTCCACGGGGCCTATGCGTTAACATCTTTGCAATATAAAAATCTCGGGACCAAAGGGATACGAGTTGAGATCGGACCAACCGTCGGGAGTTATTCTGGTCAGCCGTTGGATCGCAAGCTCATTATCCGACTTCCTGCAACCACCCATCCGACGGGTGTTCTGGCCAATGGTGTGCCAATTCCCAACTCAAACACGGATATTCCCGGATATACGTATAATCCAGTCACGGTGACCACCGAGATACGTCTTCCCAGCGGCTCCATACGTAAACAGACCGTGATTTCGGTGGTATTTGCAGGGTCACAGTCCGTCCAGGCTCTGTTGCCCAAGGTCTTGAATCGTATTGCTGCGGTACATAAAGCGCTGGCAGGTGCGGGCCAGGAACGGATTGGGTGGAAATTCAAGCTTAGCCGCGTGCTTTTTCATCTTCAGACGCTGCGTTCTATTGCGGCGCAGGTATTCGGACCCGCATCGGCGGCAACGGTGCGTACCGGTCTGGCCAATGCCGATGGTGAGATTACCGGAATTCAGCGCAGCCTTGCGCAACACCAGAGTGTTCAATCCCAGGCGGCCGAGTTTGCGCTTTCTGATATGTTTTTAAGCGCCACGCGAAAATTGCGGGATGCAGGCGCTGGATTGCTGCCCCATGACAAGCGCCGGTACTTTAAGGCCTACGGTGGCGTTAACAACATTAAAAAATATCAAGTTGGCCTGATGCTTCATGCCCTGGTTCCCGCCTCCGCGAGGCAGGCACATCTTTTTGTTGATGTTCCGGGCTTGGTGCATCGGGATTTCACCTTGTCGAAGAACAAACGATCCAATTTTGTGTTTCTCCCGATTTTGTCCGCGAAAGAACACCCCCTTTATAATTTTTCAGGGAAGACAGTGTTGCGGATCAACTCGGATGTGTCCGCAAGTCGTCCCATCCACCTGTGTCGTGAGATGCTGGATCAGTGGATGATCGTTGGGCCTTTTGCGACGGGCAAGACACCCAAACTGGGGAACGCGCGGATCACACCCGCGATTTTGGCTAAATCGTTTGACGGTAAGGCCGGAAAGTCCGTATCCTGGGTATCGGCCCAGCAGGCCGTTTGGTTTGCGACCCCGCACAATCGGAAGCGGTGGATCAACGTGCATCAACTGTATCCAGAGAATAACGCCAGCGCTTTGGCGGTAAGCTGGATTAAAGCATCAGCTCCCATTACTTGCCAATTAAGCGTGCGTCACGATAATGGGATGACCCTGTGGGTCAACCAAAAGCGACTTTTTAACGTACCCAGTGCGCACGGAAAGGCTCAACCGGCGGACAAAGTTCACGTGCATCCAATGCGGGTCCTACGGAGTTGGCCCCCGAATTGGGGAAAGGCTCAACCGGCGGATACCGTTCAAGTGCATCTCCATGCGGGCTGGAATCAGTTTGTAGTGCAGACCGACCAGATCAAATGGGAATGGGGTTTTTCGGTTCGCATTCGGGTGCCGCAAGGGGTCATTTTTACCCAGGCCAGTCATCCGCCCAAGCACTGAGCGCATTTTGAACAAAAAACAAAAGGCCCTTTTTCCATTACCTCCTCGCGGCGGGATGAGTAGCAATTGCCATAGACCATTGAGAATATCAAGAATTGCAGATATGTCTATACAAATATAATTTGGAGCATAAAAATTGCGGTTATTGCTTTATTTATAGGCATTTTATCGAATCGCTTGACCCATTAATCCATAGTTCTCTCCATATTGCGATTCAACATTCATTCACAAGTTGTTGATTTGCCATGGTTTATGACAATTGGACGGGAAAAGTTTCACCCCCGCGCCACGCACCCCTTGATTCCTCTGATTTATTGATTGGAGTTGCGTCTGGAGTCCGCGTCCTTGAAAATAGATGACATGGTAGAACAACGTCGCATTCATGCAGATCGCATTCTAGTCGTCATGCCCAACTGGCTGGGCGATGCGGTCATGGCGACTCCATTTTTACGCTCTTTGCGGCAAATCTATCCGCAGGCGCACATTGCCGCCCTTGGTCGCGATCTGGTTCTACCGGTGCTTCATGGGTTGAATCTGCTGGATGAAACGCTGGTCTATCCGCTTTCCAGCAACGGCAAGCCCGCCGCCCGCGCGACTGCGGCAATGCTGGTACGGAGACAAATGGATCTGGCAATTCTGTTACCCAACAGCTTTCGTTCCGGTTGGATTCTCTGGCGCGCAGGCATTCCCCGCCGACTTGGCTACAACCGCGAATACCGTCGTCCGCTGTTGACCGATTCAATTAACCCCATCCCGCGAAGTGAAGAGGAAATTAAACTGCAATTGGCCCGCAGGGCGGTTCGCAAGCGGATGGCCAAAGAGCCGCTAGGCCCCGATGCGATTTTACTGCCTGATGGCCCCAATAACTGGCGTCTGCAAAACGCCGGGGAATCACACCGATACATCGGGGTTCCCACTTCCATATTGTCGCGCTGGCGTGCGCGACAGCATAATTTCCAGCCGCTGCCAACCATAGATTACTATTTACAACTCTCCGATTATCTGGGGGGATCCACGGATGATAGGCGTATGGTGTTGGGCGTAACGGCCCAGGAATTAGTCCAGGCGAGGCAGGCGCTGACGGAATTGGGGATTGGTGCCGGCGATTCCTTTATGCTGCTTTTTCCGGGTGCTAATTTTGGTGCCGCCAAATGCTGGATGCCGGAACGCTTTGCCGCCGTGGCCCGACAGGTGGCCAACCCCGAAGGTCCCTTTAATGCGCGGGTTCTTATAGCCGCGGCGCCATCAGAAAAGCCTCTGGTCGATGCGGTGCTTGCCGCACTTGATGGAACAGGAAACATGAACCGGCGTGTGGTGGCTTTAAGCGATATGAACCATGGCCGGGGGGTAAGCCTGGGTGCGTTGAAGGAACTGGTGCGCCAGGCCAATCTGGTGCTTTGCAACGACACTGGTCCCCGTCATTTTGCGGCGGCCCAGAATACGCCGCTGGTAACGCTTTTTGGCCCAACCGATCCGCGTTGGGCAGAGACATTTTATGAAATGGAAATTCAATTGTCTGTACCGGTTCCCTGTGGCCCGTGCCAGCTCAAAAAATGTCCGACGGATCATCGCTGCATGACCGCACTTGGCGTTCCCATGGTGCTTTCCGCCATAGAGAAGCAGTGGCGGCGTTTGCGTCCGGCGGCGGAAGGGTCCATGGTGCAAGCGTGAAAATAGCTCTGATTATTGAACATTTTGATCCCACCCGCGGGGGAGCGGAGGCCTTAACGTTCTGGCTGGCGGGCCAGCTTGTGGCCGCAGGACACGAGGTACATGTTTTATGTCACGATAGCGCCCGCCGCCATCATAAATATCAGGCCGCAACGCAGGGCGCATCGTATGATGCGGCACGTTCGACCGGGGCGGGCGGTCCTGCGGCGGTGGAACTTAATGGTGTGCGGGTACATCGGTTAAAGGCGATGCGTTTAAGCACCGGCATGGGGTTTCGGCAGTTTGGCCGCGCTGCGGCGAAGTGGTGCCGCGCGCACCAGCCGGACATCGCCCATTCGATGACGGTGGCCTTCGCTGGCGATTTATATCATCCGCACGCGGGCGTGTACCGACGTATGGAGGAACAGGCGATTGCCAGCCGCGAAACAGCCGGCAGGGCAAACTGGAAAAGATTGATGCTCTCTGTGTCGGGAAAACATCGTGTGCTTCTTTCACTGGAGCGCGGTCTGGCGGCGGGCGTGAGTTCGGGCCGTCCCGCGAAAATAATTTGCATAAGCCCGATGATGCAGCGTGACCTGCACACGCTATACGCGGTCACCAAAAGCCACTTGCCACTGCTGGAAAATCCACTGATGCTCCGCGCGCCGGTCGGGGAGGAAATGGTGGCGATGCGCACATGGTTTCGTGGTATGTACAAATTTACAGATGATGACCTCATAGCGGTTTTTGCCGGGCACGATTTCCGCCGCAAAGGGCTGGCGTGGGCGATTCGGGCGGTTGCGGCGGCGATACAGCCTTGGAAACTGGTGGTTGTCGGATTGGGCAAGGTGCGCCACTATTTGGATTTAAGCCGTGCGCTGGGGGTGGCTGATCGGATAAAATTTATTGGTCCGACCCGGGAAATGACCAAGGTTTACAGCGCCGGCGACGCGTTGCTGCTGCCGACATTTTATGACAGTTATGGCCTTGTGGCCATGGAGGCGCTTACCTGCGGCCTTCCGGTTATCTCCACACGATTCCTGGGTTGCGGGGAGTTGCTCTCTACCCATGGACTGGCGAGAATAGTTGATTCCCCGCGTGATGTGGCTGGCCTGGCGGCGGGACTTGATTCCGTTGATACACGGTGGCCAAGCCGCGCCGTGCGGACGGCAAAAACACTGGCGGTGGCGGCCAATTCCCAGCCGACGGCCTATATGGAGCGACTGCTGGAAATCTACCAATCCTGCATCAGCGCCGGCGGCGCGGAAGTGGGTGAAAAAAGCGAGGATGAAAACGCGTGATCATCACAACAATAAATGCCTTCACCACCGCGAGCGGTATAAAAATAACGGCGGGCCTGGCGCTGGCGGCCATGGTGGCGGCCTATCTGCTTGGGTCAATTCCGTTCGGCCTGCTGCTGGGGTTTTCACGTGGGGTGGATATACGCAAGCATGGCAGCGGCAATATTGGCGCGACCAATGCCGGACGCGTCCTGGGCATGCGATTCTTCTGGTACGCATTTCTGGCGGACTTCCTGAAGGGCTTTATTCCCGTCTTAATCAGCGATCTGCTGGCACTGCGCTGGAATGCCCCAATCTGGATTCCGCTGGGAACCGCATTGGCGGCGGTACTGGGGCATCTGTTTCCGGTATATCTGAATTTTAAGGGCGGCAAGGGCGTGGCAACCACGTTTGGCGCGCTTCTGGGGGTCTGGCCGATATTTACACTCGCGGCTTTGGCGGCTGCATTTATTTTCCTTTGCGTGTTTCTAGCCCGTAGAATTATTTCTCTTTCCTCCGTATGCGGTGCCCTTGGTCTGATGATATTCGTACCGGTCTTTGGCCACTGGTGGCCGGTGTTTCCCGCATTTATGCGTACTGAAAGCTGGCATAAATTGGCCCCGCTGATAATTACGGCATGGGTCTTTGGCCTGATGGTTATTGTGAAACATCGCGGCAATATTCAGCGTCTGCTGGCAGGAACCGAACCGCGCATGGGTGAAAAGAAAAGGGACCAACCTGCAGATACAGGAGATGTGCGGAAGAAAAAGTAGCCGCGCGACCACTTCATGCGATGCTGCCCCAATCCCAC
Source organism: Planctomycetota bacterium (assembly GCA_021795535.1). The sequence continues at coordinate 238 of JAJYPG010000094.1, read as the reverse complement.
GCGGTATCAGAGGATTGCCATGGTTTCCGCAGGGGCGCATGAGACTTTTGATGGGTCATAAAGTCGTTCCGATGGATCGGGACACGGAGCAGGCTCAAGACTGCGTGCGGGGACCGCGCCGACGATTGGATGCCGCCGAAAGTGACACGCACCCTGAAAGGGGTCTGCCAATTTTTCAGGCGGCAAGTTTAAACTTGGATTTCCAGTAGGTTTGCCAAAGATCACTCTGATGCAGAGC
>JAJYPG010000093.1 GCA_021795535.1 Planctomycetota bacterium | reverse complement strand
AAGCTCCTCGATGAAGAAAGCAAGCTATTTTAATTCACCTTGAAACCGCGCTGGGAAAAATGCCAATTTTACGGTATACTGTGTTCTTGATTTCCTGGCGAGGAAAGCGGAAAAATCGGGCTTATTTTGAGTTACCTGGCCGTCCGTAATCCCGCCACATTCAGGAGTACTCATGGCTACGGATCAGCCGTCTACAGCAACGCTTACCGCCCCATCACCGGTTTCACATGCTTATGATGAATCCGCCATCCAGGCCCTTAAAGGACTGGACCCAGTTCGAAAGCGCCCGGGCATGTACATAGGTGATACCACCACGCGCGGCCTGCATCATCTGGTTTGGGAAATTGTCAATAACTCCGTCGATGAAGCGATGGCGGGTTTCTGCGAAAGCATCTGGGTAACCATTCACGCTGACGGCTCAGTGAGCGTCAGCGATGATGGCCGCGGTATTCCCGTGGGTATGCACCCGACCGAGAAAAAATCCACTCTCGAAGTGGTCATGTGCGATCTGCACGCCGGCGGCAAATTCGGCGGCGGTGGATATAAAGTTTCCGGCGGCCTGCATGGGGTCGGTGCGTCGGTGGTCAACGCCCTGTCGGAATGGACCATTGTGGAAGTTTGCCGCGATGGCAAAGTTTACAGCATGGAATTTGAACGGGGCATAAAATCCGGAGAAATCAAAGTCGTCGGCAAGCGGCAAAAATCCGGCACCAAAGTAACATTCAAACCTGATCCACAAATTTTTCCCGAAATTGTTTTTGATTACGACCGTATTGTGGCGCGGTGCCGCGAATTGGCCTATCTTAATGAGAGCCTCGCTTTTTATCTGGAAGATGAACGCAGCGGCAAAAAAGATGAATTTAAGTACACCAAGGGAATCATCCAGTTCGTAAAACAGCTCAACGAAGGCAAGGATGTCATTCACAACCAGGTGGTTTATCTGGAACGCGAAGAACAGGGCAAGGAAAATCCGATGTCTGTGCAGGTAGCCATACAATATAACGACGGCTACGCCGAAAGCCTGCACAGCTTCGCCAACAACATCAACACGCCGGGCGGCGGCACGCACCTTTCCGGATTCAAGACCGCGCTTACTCGCACCCTTAACTTTTATGCCAAAAGCAACAATCTGATCAAAGATGAAAAAGAGCTTCCCAATGGTGATGACCTGCGCGAGGGGCTGTCCGCCATTATTTCCGTCAAGGTGCCCAACCCGCAGTTTGAAGGCCAAACCAAAGACAAACTCGGTAACGGCGAAGTGGACGGCTTTGTTTCCAGCGCCGTGAATGAAGCGCTGGGACAATGGCTGGAAGAACATCCCGGCGATGCAAAAAAAATTATCCAAAAGGGTGTTTTGGCGCGCCACGCACGCGAAGCAGCCCGCAAAGCCCGTGAACTGACGCGAAAAGGAGCCTTGAACAGCGGAGGCTTGCCCGGAAAACTTTCCGACTGCTCCAGCCGTGATATGGAATCCACCGAACTATACATTGTGGAAGGACAGTCGGCAGGCGGCACCGCCAAGGCGGGCCGTGACCGTGTGTTTCAGGCCATTCTTCCCATCAAGGGAAAAATCCTGAATGTGGAAAAGGCACGGGTGGATAAAATTCTTGGGCATGAGGAAATTCGTACCATTGTTCAGGCCCTTTCCTGTGGCATTGGCACCAATGACATGGATATGTCCAAGCTGCGCTATGGCAAACTGGTCATCATGACCGATGCCGATGTGGACGGTTCACACATTCGCACACTGCTGCTGACTTTTCTATTCCGGCAGATGAACCCGCTGATTCGCGATGGCCGCGTGTATATTGCCCAGCCGCCGCTGTATCAGGTAACGCGAAAGAAGCATGTGGAATATGTCCGCAACGAAATTGCGATGCGAAAAACCCTGCTGGACCTGGGGGTGGACAGCACCACACTTATTGTTCGCGACAAAAAGGGGAATGAAAAAGTACGCTACAAAGGGGCCGATCTGAAAAAAATTGTGCAGCTGCTTGAACAGGTGCAAGACCTGGCCGCCGTTTCCGAACGACGTGGGCTGCCCTTCTCCATGCTGCTAGCCATGCGGGCCAAAAACAGCGTTTTGCCCATCTACCACGTTATTCTTGACGATCAGGAACATTTCTTCTTCAATGTGGAAGACTACGAAACCTTTGTGGAAAAGAACAACGTGGATGAAATTCAGTCCATCGCACGCGCTGTGGAAACCGCCGACGCGGCCACCAACGGCCAGGGCGATCCGCTAAGCAAGGCTGACCGCGCCAAACGGGCGGAGGAAAAGAAAAAAGCCCAGCTCCGCCTGGAAAAAAACGAGGAACTCCACGAAAACCGTGAGCTTGAACGCGTCTTTGAAAAGCTTAAAGCCCTGGAACTTCCCATTGAGGACTATCTTCTGAAAGTGGAGGAAACCGACAGCGGCGAACGTAAAATGACTGGCTACCTTATCACCAACGGCGAAGATTTCCGCCGCGATATTGCCGGTCTTTCCGACCTGGTTCCCACAGTGCATGAAATTGCCAAACATGGAATTGAAGTCAAACGCTTCAAAGGTCTGGGTGAAATGAATGCCGAGGAACTCTGGACCACCACCATGGACCCCGCCCGCCGCACACTGCTGCGCGTTACGCTGGAAGGTGCAAGCAATGCCGAAGCCATGTTCAGCACCCTGATGGGTGAGGATGTCGAACGCCGCCGTCAGTTTATCGAAGCTCATGCCCTGGAAGTGAAGAATTTGGATGTATAGGCGAATGGAGTCCTGATTTATGGTATTCGCTGGAGCCCATCTGGTATTCCTGTTTTTCTACGGCATTCTGTGTGTTATCGCCTTTATATTCTGGCTATGGCTGTTGCTGGAAGTACTGCTGGTCCGTAAACCAATCCTGCACAAATTATTGTGGGTTCTTGTGATGTTGTTCTGTATTCCGCCACTCGGTTCCATCATCTATTTTTTAGTGGGACGATCCGGCAGGTAAAACGCGAAAATATTCACTCTGGAAGGCGAATCAATCGCCATATAGCATGAATGTCCAGTCGGTGATGCCGCAGTCTGCACTAAGGATGGGGGAATAATATAACTGTATCGCGATAAGGCTGGGCTTCGGGTAATATTTCGGTGCTGGTTATTCTGTTATTTAGGTTTTGAATAAAGGCGTGCTGAAGAGATGCCGGGAACTCCAGAACAAATCGCCCGCCAGCGCATTGATCGCCTTCTAAGCCAATCGGGCTGGGTTGTGCAGGATTATGCCCAGATGAATATCTCCGCCGGTCTTGGCGTGGCGATCCGTGAATTTCCGCTGCAGACCGGCTTTGCCGATTATCTGCTGTATGCGGACGGCAAAGCGATTGGCGTGGTGGAGGCCAAGCCGGAGAATCACACACTGCTGGGGGTGGAAACACAGTCTGGCAAATATACCGGTGGCTTTCCGGGCAATTTTCCGTCCTGGCGGCTGCCTTTGCCGTTCGCTTACGAATCTACGGGTATTCTTACCCGGTTTACCAATAATCTTGACCCGGCCCCGTGCAGCCGGGAGGTTTTCACGTTTCACCGCCCGCAGGAATTGATCCGGTTGGCCGAATTGAACGGCCAATTGCGTTCCAGGCTGCTGGAGTTGCCGCCCCTGAACCATGGCCGCCTGTGGCGGGTGCAGATTGAGGCGATTGAGAGCCTGGAAAAATCTCTTGCGAAAAATCGCCCGCGTGCGCTTATTCAAATGGCCACGGGATCAGGCAAAACCTTCACGGCGTGTAACCTGGTGTACCGCCTGATTAAATTTGGCCACGCAAGGCGCATTTTGTTTCTGGTGGATCGGAACAATCTTGGTCGGCAGACACTTTCGGAATTTCAGCAGTTTGCCAGTCCGGGGACACCTTATAAGTTCACGGAAGAATTCAATGTTCAACATTTGAAAAGCAATGTCATTGACCCATCCTGCAAGGTTTGCATTACCACGATTCAGCGGCTTTATTCCATTTTGAAGGGTGAGCCGGAATTTGCCGAGTCCGCGGAGGAAACATCCCAATTTGAGGCTTTAGCCCCCCTTGCCAGCGGGCCGCTGCCGGTTATTTACAACGCCAATATCCCGATTGAATCCTTTGATTTTATTATCGTGGATGAATGCCACCGGAGCATTTACAACCTCTGGCGGCAGGTGCTGGAATATTTTGATGCGTTTCTTATTGGCCTGACGGCCACGCCAAGCAAACAGACAATTGGCTTTTTTGACAGCAATCTGGTGCAGGAATACACCCATGAAAAAGCGGTTATTGACGGCGTGAATGTGGGGTATGAGGTATTCCGCATAGAAACGCAGATAACCAAAGATGGCGCAAAGCTAACCAAGAGTCCGGACTATTTTGTGCCGCGGCGCGACCGGGCCACGCGGCAGAAGCGTTTTGCGCAGCTTGATAATGATTTGGTTTATACGGGTAATCAACTGGATCGGGATGTGGTCAGTGAAAGTCAGATGCGTCTGGTGCTTTCCACTTTCCGCGATAGTTTGCCGCAGATTTTTCCGGGCCGGGCGGATGTGCCCAAAACGCTGATATTTGCCAAGAACGATTTGCACGCGGATGACATTACCCGGATTGCACGGGAGGTGTTTGGCAAGGGGAATGATTTTTGCCAGAAGATTACCAGCAAGACCACGGGCCGAAAACCGGAGGACCTGCTGGCGGAATTCCGCAATTCGTATAATCCGCGTATTGCCGTTACGGTGGATATGATTGCCACGGGGACGGATGTAAAGCCGCTGGAATGCCTGCTGTTTATGCGAAACATCAATTCGGCCGGTTATTTTGAGCAGATGAAAGGGCGCGGTTGCCGGGTTATTCCATCGGATGATCTGCGCGGCGTAACGCCGGATGCCAAGGCCAAAACGCATTTTGTGATAGTGGACGCGGTGGGTGTTACAGAGTCTGACAAAACATTCTCCCAGCCGCTGGATCGTAAGCCATCGGTCGCGTTCCATAAAATCCTGAATAATGTGGCAGCGGGCGCGGTGGATGCCGATCTGGTTTCGACGCTGGCGGCCAGACTGGTGCGGCTGGATCGGCAGCTTGATGAGGGCCAGCGCGGCCAGATTGCGGCTGCGGCCAACGGCAAGACGCCGGCGATTCTTGCCACGGAATTGCTGGCCAGCCTGAACCCGGACACTATCACTTGCCAGGCGGTTGAGAAATTTCACCTGCCGCCGGATGCTGAACCGACGGAGGAACAGCTTAATGCGGTGGAAAAACAGGCGATGGCCATTGCACTTAAGCCGTTTCAGGACCCCAAGCTGCGCGATGCGATCCTGCGGGTGAAGGCCCAGAATGACCAGATTATTGATGAGGTTAATCAGGATTCGCTGGTGCGGGCTGGTTTTGATGCAGCCGCGTTGGAAAAAGCAAAATCTGTTATAAAGAGCTTCATGGAGTTTATTGAAACCAATAAGGATGAAATTGAAGCGATCCGCGTATTGTACAGCCGGCCGTATCGGCTGGGGCTGCGTTACCGGCAGGTGCGGGAATTGGCGCAGAAATTGACAGCGGCACCCTTTTTTGTGGACCCCAGAAAGCCGGAAAGTGTGGAACGGATTTGGCAGGCATACCAGGCGGTGGAACCGCAAAAGGTGCGGGGCGCGGGGCGGCATCTGGTGGATTTGATTGCGCTGGTGAAGCACGCGATTACGCCGGGTTCGCCGTTGGTGCCGATTTCGGCGGTGGTGGAGGAACGGTACAGCCAATGGCTGAAAGAGAAGGAATTGGCGGGGGCAGCGTTTACGGCGGAACAACGCCGCTGGCTGGATGCGATTAAGGACCATATTGCCAATTCACTGGCCATTGAACAGGAGGATTTGCAGGAGATTCCGTTCAATCAGCTTGGCGGCATGGGGAGAGCGTATGAGCTATTTGGTGATACGCTGCCGGCGCTGCTGGAAGAGTTGAATGGGAGGCTGGTGGCATGAAGGATATTTCCTG
>JAJYPG010000092.1 GCA_021795535.1 Planctomycetota bacterium | reverse complement strand
ACTGGTTCCCATATATTAACCGCGCGGGCTTGCGCCAAAGGCGTAGCACGCATGGCCGCAGTCGCCCAGCGGAGTGCCGGGCGAGCCTGCGGCATGGCCCGCGCCGCTAATAGCGGCACCTTGAGCGCTGACGCAAAACGGCTTCGCAGAGGGAATATTTCAACCCGCCAATCGCGTTGACGGTTCGTCCTTTCATGGCCATCCTTGTTGAATAAATAGAGGCTCAAACGATACAGGCCTGGATTATTCAAATGGACGCGAACCCAGACATCCGGGCCTTGGAATGCAGCACAGTATGCATATCAATAATAGTCAATGTCGTCTGCTGGGCGTAGGAACATCGGGAGTCGCACTAATGACCACCTGAACATTGCCGGTTAGTTTTCCATCGCGGTATTGGTATGTCGCCTGCCAGAGCCAGGGTCCAAGCCGTTTTGCATCTTGGTTATATTTTATGCCCGTTGTCAGAAAGCGGCGTAATGGAACCCCTTTTATTCGGAAGGTCAGCGGTGTTTTGTAGGGCGTCAGATTGGGAAAGTACGGGATGGACTTAACTCCGGCATCAAAGGGAGAGTTAAAAAACCGAACGCCCGTCACGAATTTGGGCAAAATATGCGACTCAAGGTAATCCAGGCTAACCTTGCCATGGTAGGTGATATCTGTGTTGAGCTGGTTTTTTTCTAGTCGCAATAATTTCCTCGCGACAACATGGATAACCGATCTGTTCAACCGGTCAGGCCACACTTTATAGCCGGGAATGCATTTCTTGAGGAAGCCGAGGAGTTCTGATCGGGAAATGCCGGGAGGCAGCGTTGGCACTCGCAGACCGCCGAGGCCCCATTTTCCGTCACCGACAATATCTTCCTCCGCAAACGTAAGGTGGAATCTGGAATGGACCTGCGATTCCAGGTCGACAAAATATATGTTTGGCAGATTCCTTGTGGATGCGGAGGTTGCTCCAAACGCAGACCACGCGGCAGAAGCTACTACAATTAACGTAATTGCCAAAGTTTTTGTTCGCATCAGTTTACGCTCCAAAAAAATAAAAGTGCATACGTATATAATCAGGGCCATTTGATCGTCAATACGGGATTGTTGTAACTGACTGTCCGGTTCACCACGCTCGGATTCAGGGTGAATCCAGCGATTTGCACAGACGTATTTGTGGTCTTTGTTTGTGGACTAGGGATTGGATAATGACTCGTACTGGTCGGCCAAGCGAGTGACTTGGGATTCCCCGCTGGCAGTTCAATTCCGCCGTCTTTTTCGTAACCAACATGGTCCGGGTAGTTCCCGGAGTTCACTGTCACGTTGATGTCTACAAACGATCCATCGAAGCCTTCATAAACCGCTTAACCATTATAGACGCTGTTGAGGCTTTTCCCAAACTGATCGATGACAGGGATTGATTGAGTGGTTTCGACCAAGGTTCCAAGCAGAACCTCACCCGCCGGGACCGACGAATCCGACGGTACGCTGGTCGCGCTGAGATCAACATTCACTGGTGTCACCGCGCCATTAAATGTCGGATGCGGCGTGCCAATTGCGGCGGGAATCACAACCGTAACCTCAACAGTGCCTAATACTGTTGAGCCGTCCTTCGCGTCCAACTCAATATCTCCTTGTGGCATGGTTTTCGATGTTCCGTTTATCCCGTAAAGATCGAAAGGTATCGTCCCTGTGGCCGCATTGGGCTTTGAATTTTCCACGCCAGCGCTGCCAGTTCCGCTATCAATGAAAGTGTTGAGACTGATTTTACTTGTCAGGTCGGCTGGCTGCACCGTCGCTGTGACCGGGGCGAAAATAGCGCCGAGATTTTTCTTATCGGCCCCGGTTACGACCGGGTTGGGTGAAAAAGTGACTATAGCACTCGTCAAATCCTGTGGCCCGGCACCGCCGGTGCCAGGTTCATCCGTCCAAGTCTCGCCGGTTTTTGTATCCAATACGACAACTGAACAGTTCACCGAAACCTCCCAATAGCCCGCAATCTTCGGCGTAAATGTAAGCATCGCGCCCGATTGCACCGATGGCTGCGCAGGGGCAATGGAATCAGTATAACGATTCGGGGGCGGGGAGCCATACGCATCGGCCTGAAGCGATTTAAATTGGACCTGCGCGAGGGACCAATCGTAAAGAGCGGAAAGGTCGCCTTCCGGTACACCAGAGGGTGGGTAATAAAATACACGAAGGACGGCTATGGAGGCATTATTAACCTTCGTAGGGTTGGGATTGAATGGCTCCATATTCGCAAAGACCTGCACGTAGCCGGCGCTGCCTGCGAAATGGGCCACTGTGGCGATAGTTAATGCCAAGGTGGTAATAGCCACAGTCCAGCCAGAGTTTTGAAAAAGTCTCACCAGTTGCCGAGGCCATTCGTACCGACTCAATCTCAAATAATTCATCTTGTAGGCACCCATTTTAACATACACCTTTACGCTAATGATTCCCCAGTTTTCCTGAATTTTCCTGGAAGGAATGCGTCTTGATCATGAACTGCTTCAATCCCTTCCAGCCCTTGAGCATGGCCCAGAAGCCTTGGTTCATCATTTTGTCGAACAACTGGCGATCCGCAGGTGTCCAGAGGTCCAGCCGCCAACGCCAACGAGTTAATAATGCCGCCGGGGCGTGATGCGTCATCGCGTAGCGGTAGGCCATGAATCGGGCGTATTGCCGAAGGTTGATAAAGGAATGTTTTGCCGCACGCCAAAGCGACAGGATTGCCGGTGCTACCGGACTGCCCGATGGCATGGGTGGTGGACAATAATCCACGCCGCCAAAGCCGGTCATGGCCTTGTCATCAAAGGCTGTGCGCGGCGCATCAGCGCGGTCAATGAAGACTCCGCAGATTTCGGTATTGATGCTTGAACCGCGGACAATGCGAACCATGTATTGGCCCGGACCGGCAATGGCGAACCGGGTATAGACTGGTTCCCATATATTAACCGCGCGGGCTTGCGCCAAAGGCGTAGCACGCATGGCCGCAGTCGCCCAGCGGAGTGCCGGGCGAGCCTGCGGCATGGCCCGCGCCGCCAATAGCGGCACCTTGAGCGCTGACGCAAAACGGCTTCGCAGAGGGAATATTTCAACCCGCCAATCGCGTTGGCGGTTCGTACCGTCATGGCCATCCTTGTTGAATAAATAGAGGCTCAAACGATACAGGCCTGGATTATTCAAATGGACGCGATCCCAGACATCCGGGCCTTGGAATGTGGTTGGGTATGTTTCTCCATGATCATCGCAGATTGTGCATCGTCTGTGGCCTATTTGCGGAATGTACAGGGATCGTGGATCATCGGTATCGGCCCACTGTTCCCACTCGCGCAGGGACTCAAATTTGCGGTGATGCGGGCCGACCATTCCATAAACTTCCTCGCCGTAATTGCGAGCGATAACATGAAAATCCAGGTCAAAGTTGGCGGAGCAAAGCAGAGCGTATTCCCGGCCATAACGAGCGGTCCAATCACCTTGCGTGGTCCAGTCATTGCGGAGGAACGCGGCGAATGGGTAGCGAATTTTACCGGCCTGCGCCGCGTCCGAAAAGAGCAAAACGAAATACTGTAGGAGTTATTGTGAAAAGCAGAAGGTCTGACGATTGTTGACCATGATATTTTATCTACTGGAACGTGATCGCAATACCGACAGTGGCATTGGCGCGTCAACATCGATGAGCGCTGCGGTGAGATTGGTCTTCACCGCCGCAGTTGCGGCTTTGGCTATTAGCAGCTTAAGCCGAAATTTTGCTACGGCCTGTCCTTCAACAACCACCAGCACCTGTACCATCAACCGTTGGCGTAGCGGAACGACCTCTGTCGGAAGAGCCTTCAATACTGCACGCACACTCGGCATGCCGATGGAAATCAGCGCATTAACGGCAGGATGCTCCCCCCAAAACGCTGCGTCAACAATTCCGCCACCGTCCGGAAGGTGGAACGTGGCCAAAGGGATCGCAGAGCTAAACGTGATACGCTTCAAAAGATGCGGTACCGCTCCACCCGACCTCATACATCCGAGAAGGTGAATTATCGCGGCCTCCGGCCTGTTCTTCAGGCCGCGCTGCCGGAGCTGCCGCAACAGGTCGCTGGACATACCGAGATACCCATTCCTGATACGCACCACCACTGACTCGATGGCACCATTGCTCATGCCCTGAAACTGCGGAATGCGCACGTCGCTACGCGGCGAAGGCGACAAGCCGCCCCGTACGCGGACACCGATGGAGGCAACACAGAAGATAATCAATCCGATCGCAAGATATTTATTTTGCATGATGTTTCTCCAAAAAAGGTGATCATCGTTTCGGGAAGAACGGCATATTTGGCAAGGTGATCGAGCCATTACCCAGAGCATTGAGCGGTACGGAAGGTATGTCGCCATCCACTCGCGCCTCGTAATAAAATTTGGATTGATCTGAGCAAGTGTATTGTTTATCGAGCGTCACGATGGCGTATTCCTGAAAATTGGCGTACACCTCCGAAGTGCGGTTCGCGGAATGGAGTGCGGGGGCGTCGAGATCAAAGATAGATCCTCCATTCTTATCCGTCGGCTTGAGGTACTGCCACGAGGCTGCGCTGTTATCTTGGCCGGAGGTGGGAATCGAACCGGGCTGCCACACGCCGTTAACGTAATGGCCTCCATTTTCGTAAGCGACCGCATCCACCGTCCTGTCCATTCCCCACGCCCCGGTTGCCACCGCATCCCACACACCGGAAGGCTCCAACGTGGCATTGGCTTCGTATTTGCCGATTGTGTACACGATCAGATGGTTGTTCTGCAGAAAGTTCAGCGGACCGAGAGCATTACCACCACCCATGTTGGCGGGCCAATTTCCGCCCACGAGGGCCGCTGCCTGGTCGTCCGGAGATATCTTCCCAACCAGATCAATCGTCACCGTCGACCAAATCACCCAGAGATTCAGTCTTGGCTCGGTACCCACCCCGTTGATCGTGGGTTTGATCTTATACTCCGTCGATGTCGCCGTCGAATATGACCGTTCATTATCGTGGCCCGTCACCGGCGAGCCACGCTGCCACTGCACATGTTTCCAGACGGCGTCCGTGTTGGGGCTTGTCGTCACCCGCACGATAACAGAGGTGTTGACTTTCTTGACAATCCCCCAGTTCTGATCGCCATGACTCGGATAATTCTGCTTCATATTCGTCTGCGTGGCACCATTGGCCGTGGCCACCGCGACTGCCGTCACTGTGGCTTTTATTTCATTGGCCGCCCAAGGGATTGTGCCTTTTCCTTTCCCCTTTCCGCCTGTGGTCAGTATACCATTAACATCCAGCAGATACTTTTCGCCAACCCTGGCCACCGTGAACATGATCGACACGCCCGCCCCGGATGGGCTGTTCGGACTGAATACCGGCGTCGCGCCGTCGGGGGCCGCATTGGTAAGCTGGGCGTAATTGCCACTGGACACCTTGCCCATTGAATAACCCGAAGGCGGCGCGAATGTCGGACTGGCGATGTAATAATTCGTGCCTGATAACGACCGGGTCGCCGTGTAATTGATCGTGCCATTGGGCGTGACCACATCCGCCCGGACCATACGCGGGGCGACCAGCAGCGCCAACAGACAGATCAGCGCGACTGACCCGCCCCATAATTTGCTGATGCGATTCCAATTCAACGGCATTTATCGGCCTCCTGAATTTGCAGATGCCCGCGACTTGTATGAATGGTCAAAACGCTTTAACCAATAGCGGGACATGGCGTAAAACACGCCGTCGGATTTATGGAATGTTGCCATCAACGTAAAGGCCCGCTGATGATGGCCGCGATTAAAAAAATCAATCGCCAGATTCATGCGGGCGTATTGTGTATATTGATTTTTGACGCCGCAATCCATGAGTTCTCGAAGCATGGCACGGGCCTGCTTGCGTATGGCCGGATTGTCGGAATCGGCCCCGGCGTTGCCATAAGACAATGCCGCGCGGTAACGGGTTAAGGTGGGGTGGTTGGCTTTAACCACAATCAGAAATTGCCGCATGGAATCTCTGAGCATGGCCCCGTGATCGTCCGGCCAG
>JAJYPG010000091.1 GCA_021795535.1 Planctomycetota bacterium | reverse complement strand
CCGATGCGGTGTCTTTTCTGGAGAAAGGCCAGCGCCTCATACGGCTGGAGGCGACGCATCAAATTGCTGTCCGCCCGTGCGGCATCCACCCGATAGCCGGCATAAAAATCCTCACTGCGGTCCATGCCGCATACAGTTGTGGCCAGAAAGCATCCCGCGCGATTTCCGAAGGAACTGAGCGTTCGCGGCAGACCTGCGGAAGCAAGTGCTTCATCTCCGGCAATACAGGCCAACTGCTGTGTACGGGAGAGGTTATTCCAGAATCTTGGGGGCAAATCCACCGGACAGGGCAGCTGCGGGCATTGCGCAACCTGGATGCTTCGCAACGCCGCGGGAAGGTCTTTTCGCCACGGCGCAAGACGATCTATTCCATTACGAATACCGGACCAGCAGGCCTCGATGCCAACGCCGTGGCAACTCACCACACCTATACCGGTTACCGCAATGGTTGCGCGGGACGCGAACCGGGAATCCGGCGAATATGCTTCATGAGGATGATTCATGCCACCCTGCCCGGCTGATTCAGCGGATCGCTTAGACTTGCCGACTCGGCAACCCGCGTTCCGCCAATTTCCAGTTCGGGTGAAGATATGGGACCGGCCTCCGAGGCGTTGTCCATCTTGCACCGAATGGCCTCCACCAGTGGATTATTCCTGTTCCACACATCACCGCTCAAAATGCCGATAATGGCCGCCCGCATGGTGGCGGACTGGCGCGGCGCACAAAACAGATTGCGAACCAGATCACGTTGATAAAATCTTCCCACAAAAGCCTCGAAAACCGCGAGTCCCTGATCAATGGTGCCCGCATAATTTTTCAGGCCGGAGGTGTCACCCGTTTTAAGACATTGCAAAACCGCCGCCGCCGCCAGTTGGGCCGAGGTGAGGGCCAGATGCACACCACTGGAAAAAATGGGATCAAGAAAACCGCCGGCATCGCCGATCATGGCAAAGCGCGGGCCGGTTTTCCGGGTGCAGCGGTAGCTGTAATCCGCGATAACGCGCCACGCGGCCAAAGGTTTACTGCGGACAATCCGGTGTTGCAAGTTGGGCGACTGGGCGACCGCGGCATAAAACTGCTGCTGCGGATTCAGATTTTTCCGGACGCCTTTCTGCGTCAGCACGGCACCGATGTTGGTACTGCCGTCGCGCAGGGGTATGCACCATATCCAGCCATCTTCAATAAGATGCATGGTTATGTGGAGATGTTCAAGTTCCAAGGCCGCGGGTAATTTGTCAAAATAATTGTAAATGGCGATGCGGCCAAAATCAGGCAGCATGACCCGCGTTCCCATCCGCCGCGCCAGCAGCCCGGAGGCTCCGGTGGCGTCCAGGAGAAAATCAGCGGTAAATTGGCGGCCATCCGCCGTTTCCACCGCAACGGGATTTTCCATCTCGCGCACTTCCGTCACCGCCGTGTTTTCCAGAATGTTCGCTCCGGCAGCCAGTGCGGCATCGCGCATCTGCCGGTCAAAAATTGATCGGATGACCTGAAAAGTGGGCGGCGCGTCTCCTTTTTCGTACGATGCAAACGCGAAGGTCTCGGTGTGATTGGTGGTGGGGTCAAAAAAGCGGGCACCATATTTGGGTTGATGATGCGCCTGCATAAAAGCCCGATCCAGTCCGATACTTTGTAAAATGGGCATACTTTGCGGTAAAAGCGACTCGCCAATATGGTGCCGCGGGTGGCTGTGGGCCTCCAGCACTTTGACCGTCAACCCCGCTTTGGCCAGCATTGCCGCCGCAGCCGCCCCCGCCGGACCGCAGCCAATGATCAGCACATTTGAGTGATTTGTGTTCATTGGCCCATTTTCGCCTGTCGATGGATGGCAAGCAAGCCGCGGCGTCATACAAAAAATTTTCCAAATTCTCCCGTCAATCCCCAGATGCCCCCCCAGACCTTCGTACAAAGGGTTCTATACTATTACCAATCAACTCACTGTTATTTTAACAAGAACTTGCTTTCTGGTTTTCTCAAGCGTTTTACGGCGGATGCCGTAACATTTGTTGGCCGCCTTTGGTGACTTATGAACGGGTTCAAAACAACTTCCTGATTCGCGCGACAATGAAGTCTGTTTTTCAACACCACACTCTTTGCTGTTCAACCGGTCAATAACTACAATAAAGTGGTCATATAATTTGCGGCAAAAAAACCTAAAGGAGTTCTTTTATGTCCACACCATCGGAATCGAGATTACGCGAACATCCGGAACAACGTTTCGCCGGCCTGATTCATCGTGTTGATCTTAAAGAGGCCGCAGAAAGTCTGCGTCATGAACCGGTGCATCCGACGCAAGGCCATCGGCAGGTTGCGCTGTATCACCATGGAAGCCTGACGGTGGCACTGTTTCAATTCAACCGCGATGGTGGATTGGAAAAACATGTCGCCGACGCCGCAGTCATTATCCACGCATTGGAAGGAATAATTTCGATACAGACCGCGGAAGGCACCACCACGCTCGCCAGCGGCCAGATGCTGATGCTTCCGCCCGGCGTGCCGCACGATGTGAAGGCCACCCAGCCCGCCCTTATGCTGCTGACGATATGTCTCGGACATCCGTCGGCGTAAGGGGCAAGCTCACTTTCCGTAGGTGTGCCCGTCTTTATCGAGATTGGCAAACTGCTTGCAGAACATGAGTTTGTGCTCTTATTCAGGTAACGTTGCCGAACCAAAGCGGGTGAGGACACCCGCGCTCCCAGGGGCGTGCCTGTTGGCATGCCTGTGTTTTTTTCAGGTTCCCGATAAAAACGGACACACCTTTTTCCGCGCAGGGCATTGAGTGGAGGGCGGTGGAACCAACAGGAGGATACGGCTAATGGGGCAAAGAACACTTTTCACCGTTGGACATTCAACCCGGCCATGGGCGGAATTTGTCAAACTGCTGCAAACCTGGAAAATTCAGATACTGGTGGATGTGCGAACCATTCCAAGATCGCGCAATGTTCCCCGGTTTTCCAAAGACCGCATGAAGTCCGCCCTGGCCAGGACTGGCATTCAATATATCCATCTATCCGCATTGGGCGGGTTGCGCCATTCAACCAAACAGTCCATAAACACCGGATGGCGCAATGCCAGTTTTCGCGGTTACGGCGACTACATGCAAACGCCGGAATTTCAGGCGGGCCTTGCGGAATTAAACCAGTGGCGCAAAACCAAACGGACTTGTGTGATGTGTGCCGAGGCGGTGTGGTGGCGCTGCCATCGACGAATGATTGCTGATGCCGAGGTGGCGTTGAGAATACCGGTTCGCCATATTATGACGCCGCGTAACGCTCCGCCACACGAACTAACCGAATTTGCACTGGTAAAAAAACGGCGCGGCCACCCGCCCATTGTCACTTACCCGGAAAAAATCGTGGGCCCATCCAAACCCTAATAAGCAACGGGTTTGATGGTTAAAGGCAATATGGCCGCAAACTTATAGGCATCTGATTCCTGCCATGTTGACGGATTGCATTGAACCGCTATTCACGAATCATCGTTAACAGCATTTTCATTGCCCCGACCGCGCGAATTCCGTGCGGATGGCCGGCGGGTAGAAGAATTCCTTCGCCCGCACGGACAATGTGGGGGCGGCCGTCAATGCTGACTTCCGCCTCTCCCTGCACCACCTGTATCAGCGCTTCAAAGGGAGCCGTATGTTCACTAAGTTCCTGGCCAATGTCGAATGCAAACAGTGTGACATTGCCACTTTTTCGCTTCAACAGCACACGGCTCACAACAGAGCCCGCCTGCAGGCCGATCAGATCTGCGAGACCCGCAACGCCGTGCGGCCACGCGGCGGCCTGGTTTTTATTTTCCACTGGATTTTCCATCATTCGATTCCTTTCTGTAAAACAAAGTAATTGGGTATCCTTCGGTTGAATCCATTGGCTCCCTATTTTCCGGCATTATTCCAGCAGGCTCCGCCCGAAGCCGCACCGAACGCACGGTGTTGATGAGAAAAAGAATAATGGCCGCGGCATTTAGAAGTCCTGCCCACTTCCTGCCTGGCCACGATCCACAAATATCAGCCATAATCCGCCAGAATACCGACACTTCCAGAAGAAGAAGATGCGAGTAGGAAAAGCGGCTGAAGCGCATACGCACACCAAGAACGGCGGGAAAAATAATAGGCGCGTGGCCAAAAATCATCCCAAACACAAAGCCCAGAAAAACGGCATGCAGTATTGCATCATATTGAAAGCCGGCAAAGACTTCGGATCCGTCAAATCCCGATCCATGCAGCACCGGTCCCAGCCATGTAAACCAGAATGCCAGCAGACCGCCGACCGCCAGCCAGAAATAGCCCGGCAACAGGCATGCCGCCACAAAGCGGGTTAATCCATGGGCATGAATGGTTCGCCGAGCCACATCGTGGATAACCAGCCAGAAGGCCAGTGCCAGCATTCCCAACCCCGTGATCGCCTCTCCAACGCCGGGCATGGCCAGCGTCAACAGCAAGCCGATGACAAGAACTGATGATGCGGTAACAAATGTCCAGACTCGTGACGGCGTGGGTGGCATCAGTCGGCTTAGTTCCAGACGTTCCCCTGCGATGGTTAAAATAAGGAAGGCCATCCACCAGAAAACCAAATCAGGAATAGCCCAGCCGGAAAACCACAGCATGTTGCCCACCAGCCATGCCACCGCCCCAGCGGCCATGGTAACGGTGAATAGGTTGAATTGTCGTCGCATAATGACCAGAAAATCGATCACCATGATGGCACTGGCCAGAAGGATTAAACCCGCGCCCCAACGCGCCGGTCCGCCCAGTATCAGTAAAATACCGCCCGCGCCACTGGCCAGCGGTGCCAGATAACACCATCGCCGTCGGATTGCCACCGCCCGTTCCAGGGTTAAAAGTGTTCCGAGAAACCCTCCGATCATAATCGCTCCATGATCGCTAATGACACGTGGAACACCAGCCGGCCAGGGCCAGCCAAGGCGCAAAAGGCCACCCCAAATTCCTGCAAGCATTAAAAGCAGACCGATTCCCAGCAACGGAAATCTTGCGATCTTTCCACTCCCGAAACTATTGGATGAATCTTTACGCATGGTCCACACCGTCGATTACGGCGTCATCACGCCAGAGCCCATCCTTGAGCAGCTTTTCCACAAGAACATGGTCGTTTGGTCCGGGTGGCGGAGAGACAACAACCCATAAAATCATTTCTGTTTCCGCCAGGATTCCGCGGTTCAAACCCGCCTGAACAAACAGCATATCGCCCGGGCCGGCGCGCTGCGCTGTTTCCTGATCGCGTAGAACACCGTGGCCTTCAAGAACCAATGCGAAAATATCTATCCCCGGCGCGTGTACCGGGATGAATTGCCGCGACTTGAGACAAACCAGCATGGCTTTGCCATGGTCTGACCCCGCCAGGCCAATGGCATTATATCTGCCATCCTTGAAAACCGCCTTGGCCTTCACATTGTTGATAATCATGATAATCACCTTTTTCCAGACCTGAACTGGGAAACAAAAAGACACGCCGCCGGCACATTATCCGGGCGGCGTATCCTGTGCGCCTTATTTCGTTCGTCCGATGCGCACTTTCCACAATTCCGGCCCTTGCTCTATATATTGCCATGAAAACATGTCTGGATGTTCGTGCATAAACTGGTAGTGCAGGGGCTGGGGATCGTGGTCATTGACCAGCATGAGCGTCCCGCCAGCGGAAAGTGCCTGAAAGGTCTGGAAAATCAACGTATGGCGATTCCTGGGCGGAATCTCCCGAACATCAATAATAGCTCCATCTGCCATGGAAAAACTCCTGAAAAGTACTCCCGGATTGCCAAGCGAACACCGCCTGGGTTTCGGGGATGAACAAGAATATTTAACGCCAGCCCATTTGCGAGCGGCCTTCCTCGGAAATCATGTCGCGCGTCCACGGTGGATCCCAGACTATTTCTACATTAACAGAAGATACTCCTGAAACTTTGTTTACGTATCTTTTTACATCATTTACAAAAGGAACTTCTTTTAGTCAAATATTAAAAGAAGCCAAATTAAAAGGCTTTACTGAGCCAGACCCGAGAGATGACTTAAATGGTTTGGATTTTGCCCG
>JAJYPG010000090.1 GCA_021795535.1 Planctomycetota bacterium | reverse complement strand
TGGTTTAGTTTTGGCGGCCGCCTTCACCGCTGGGCCGGTGTTTGCTACGGGCGTAGATAATGGCATGATGCCATTGCCAACGCCAAACTTCGGCCCGGACAATCCGGCAAATGTTGAGGAAACAGGGGGAAACCCGCCTTCATTGGCGGCATATCATGCCCACCGCCAGCTCCTGCATGTTACCATGCAGTTCGGGTATTTTAATGATTACTGGTTTCGCTATCATGATGTGGCCCCCAATCGGCCCAACCTGCAAAATGTGACGCGAATCAGTTTAAGTCTGAAAAAGTGGGGAACGGTATATCTGCGCACATTTGAAGATTATTCTTACGATGTTCGCAATCCGTATATCAATGCGTTATCCCGCGGAATTGCCGGCAGCCCCGCCGCGGGCGGCAATATAGCCTACGTTCCCTCCAGCAATTTCACTGAGGCCGATATTACCATCGGCTATCAATATGACATCATGAATGTATTTCGGTTTGATACCGGCTACACCAATTTCATTACGCCGGTAAGCCAATATTTTGTCCCATCCGCCAATCCTATCGCCAATACCATCATCAGCCACGGTCAGGCCGACAGCCAGGAGGCTTACATTCGCCTGAGCTTCGATGATGATCGGTATCTTGGGCAATTTGCATTTCACCCCTTTGTGCTCGTAGGTTTTGATTATAATGGGGCCTATTACACCAGCGGAGCCGGGCAATATTTTGAAGTTGGCATGGATCCGGTTTTTGTGGTGCCCCATACCGGCGGATTGACCATTTATTCTCCGCTGAGCGTTTCGTTCATTCACGATGAGAAACGCCTGGATGTCAACCAGCGCAGCTATCGCGACGGATATTTGGGCACATACGTAGGCACCACGCTGGCCTACCCGCTTAATGGGATTTTCAATATCCCCGCGGACCGTGGCCATTATGAAATCGGAGCGGTGATCGACAGCATTTTTGCCGGATCCAGGTATTCGCAACCTGCCGGAACCCATAGCGACGCCACGATTCTTGGATTGTTTATCCGCATGAGCTATTAACTATCTTTCACCGCAGCGGCCCAATTCGGGTAATATAAAAATATGATTGCTCCCTTGCAGGTTATTATTCTTCTTCTGATGGTGGCGACGTTCGCCAGTGCGCCACAACGGCCTCCCGTTGCCCTTTCTCAATCCATGGTGGTTCTGCTGGTGGTTCTGGCGCATGGCGGATTGCTCGTTGCGGCAAAGCGCGGATTCACACGCATTGGCCGGAAACTGGAATCCGGCATCTTTTCGAGTTTGGAGGCGGGAACCGCGATTCAGAAAGCAATCCGCCGCCTGATGGCATTGAACACACTGTTGCTGGCAGCCGATCTATGGCTTTTCGGATTTGGCTGGCTGGTTAAATTCCATTGGAATACCCGGCACCTGCCCGTGATGTCCTCGGCCATCTGGCTGATCGCCCCGGTTCTGACCTGGCTGGCAATATGGTATCTGGAATATCCGCTGGAAGTGCATATCCACAGAATCTCTGAGCTAACACAGGGCGACAGCGACTATCCGACACATCCACAGCCTTCGCGAATGCAATACGTCAATATGCAGTTCCGCCACGGCCTGTCGCTGCTGATTGTGCTGCTGGTCTTTGATCTTCTGACCGTTCCATTTACAGCGCTGCTGAATTATCTGAATTTAGGCAGTTGGTCGGCTGTTGCATCGTTGCTGCCGGCAATGGCTTTATTTCTGGTATTGCCGGCAGTCGTGGTACGTTACTGGCGGACCAGCCGTCTTCCGGACGGGCCGTTGCGCACGCGGCTGGAAGATTTATCCCGCCGCAAACGCGTTGGTTTCATGGACATACGTATATGGAATACCTATTACCGCATTCCCAATGCCGCGATATTGGGACTCCTGCCCTGGTGCCGGTATTTTCTGCTTACCGACCTGCTTCTGGAGCGTCTGGAACCACGCCAGGTGGAGTCGGTCTTTGCGCATGAAGTGGGGCACGGATACCATCGGCATATCTGGTGGTATCTGCTGACGTTTACCGCTGCGGATTTACTGGGCACTGGAATATCTCTCTGGGCCGGAAATTACTGGGCATTAAGTGCAAATACCTCCATGCTGCTGAATTTTTCGATTGTCGGCATTTTGGTGGTATTTGGCTTTTCGCGCGTGAGCCGCCTGTGTGAGCATCAGGCAGACTGGTTTGCGGCACGGCATATTGCCGAGCGTGTCGGCGTCACCGTTCAGGTTCCCGTTGCCTGCGCGGCGGCGTATGTATCCTCCGGTGATAATGGCGCAACCCCATCAGCCGAGGCCAATGAGCACCCAACCGCTACGGTCGAAACGCCGGCGCAAGCCGGGGCACGGATATTTTCTGAAAGTTTAACCGCACTGGTGGGCATGACCAATCGACCGCGTGATCGCGCCGGATGGATGCATCCGAGCATGCAAAACCGCGTAGACCTGCTGGCCGCGATGGCGGTATCTCCGAAAATGCAAAAGCAATTCACCCGCCGGATATGGTTGATGCGGGTGGGTATTATGATTGCGGCCCTGGCGGGCGCAGCACTGACATTCTGGGCGGCTGGCCAATAAGTGACTCAACGCATCTTATAATTGCGTTTAGTATTGCGTTTCTTTGTCATTTTTCCACCCTGGGGCGTATAATTCCCGGCTTGTCTGACGCGTGTCGGCTTTGAGGAATATGAACATGCATAAAGATTTTGTCGGTTGGGTGGAAGAACATCGCGGAACACAATATGACCTGCATACAGATCATATCAACCCAGCTTTTGTGAAAATGCTTAAAACCATCGGTTTTGACCGCAATTACACGCGCGGAGAAGGGGCTTATCTCTGGGATGGCGCGGGCACAAAATATCTCGACCTGTTAACCGGTTGGGGTGTATTTATGCTCGGACGCAATCATCCCAAAGTGCGCGACGTACTGCGGCAGATTCTTGATGCCAACAGCCCCAATCTTGTCCGCATGGATTGCAGCATTTTAAGCGGTTTGGCCGCCGAAGCACTCGTGCGGCATACCCCCGCCGGGCTTAACCGGGTGTTTTTCTGCAACAGCGGAACGGAAACCGTGGAGACGGCAATAAAATTTTCACGCTGCGCAACGGGTCGGCAAAAAATCATCTACTGCGAGCACGCATTTCACGGACTGACTACCGGGTCCTTGGCGATTAACGGCGCGGACTTTTTCCGCGAACGTTTTGGCGATCTTTTGCCCCACACCCAAGCAGTTCCATTTAATGATCTGGTATCGCTGGAACAAGCACTTGCAAAACACGATGCGGCGGCGTTTATTCTTGAACCCATTCAGGGTAAAAGCTGCGAGATTGTCGCAGACGGTTATTTAGCCGAAGCACAACGCCTGTGCCGCAAGGCCGGCGCTTTGCTGGTTGTAGACGAAGTACAATCCGGTATGGGCCGCACCGGCAAATGGTTTTGCTTTCAACACTGGCCGGAAGTGGAGCCGGATATTATCTGTGTCGCCAAAGGCCTCTCCGGCGGCTTTATTCCCGTTGGAGCGGTGATAACGCGCCCACGCATTATGGATGCGGTGTTTAACTCCATGGAACGCTGCGTGGTGCATTCCAATACCTTCGGCCAGAATGATCTGGCCATGGCGGCGGCACTGGCGAGCATACAGGTTATTGAAGAAGACAAGCTGGTTGAAAATGCCGATGAACTGGGCCGCTATGCGATGGCGCGCCTGGCGGAAATCGGCAAGACCTGTCCATTTGTCATGGAAGTCCGCGGAAAAGGGCTGATGTTCGGCATTGATTTTGCCCGTCCGGAAAATTCCCTCAAGCTCCGACTGGCATGGGATATGCTCCATAAACTCAACTTTGGCGTTTTTGGACAGATGATTATTATCCCCCTGTTGAAAAAGCACCATATTCTCAGTCAGGTGGCGGGATATCACACCGAGGTTATAAAATTTCTCCCGCCGCTGGTATCGACAAAACAGGACATGGACTGGTTCCTCCAAGCCATGCAGGATGTTCTTGCCGACACGCAAAAATTCCCCGGTGCCGCATGGGATACCGTACTGGGGCTGGCGAAAAATGTTGTAAAAGCTTAACCGCGGCACCGCTTCACCGGCATTGTGTGATAATGCCAACCGGTGGATGCGCTTATTTGCTTGTCTTCTATGGGTCCGATTCATCGAAGAGTTTTGAAAGATACGCTGCGGCTTACGCGGTACCCCCGCATCGTGCTGGGCATCGCGTTGCTGCTGGCGGGCATCAGCGTGTTTCTTGCCTGCACACGCCTGCGGATTTCCACGGATCAAAACAAGCTTTTTTCCTCGCATGTGGCGTTCTTCCATCAATACCTCCAGTTTATTAAACAATTTCCGGAAAATGAGGCCGCTTATGTGGTCATAAAAGCCCGTGATCCAAGCCATCCACCGGCAAGCAGCCAATGGATTAAAGCCGCCAATGCGATAACCGCATCGCTTACACACATGCCCAAATATGTAAAATCAGTGGACAGCCATGTGCCGCTTAAAGAGCTTGGGAATCAGTCGCTTTTATTTGCCTCATGGTCGGACGTGCGGGCGGCGGCCAATGGGGCTGGTACATTAGCGCAGTTGGCATCCGTCTGGGGAGAAAAGCCCAGCCTGCCAATTTCCCTGTTTGGCAGTACCCGTGTGCAACGATTTCTGCGACTGCTAAGTACGCAGGCACCGACCCTGCAAACCACTGCTTTCACCGGTGCCATTGGCCAATCCTGGCTTCAGGCGATAAACCAGCCGACGGCAAGACCCGTTGCAGTTCCGGATTTATCATCTCTATCGGCATCGGGGCCAGCCACTCCGGCATCCGCGGGCTATTACTACATTCGCGCGGGAAATGGTTCAGAACACCTGCTGCTGATCAACGTATACCCAAAATTCACCTTTGACTCTCTGGCCGCGGTATCGCTGCCTCTGGACAAAATTCATGCAGCCATGGTGCAGGCCGCCAAGCCGTTTAATTCAGAATTTACTTTTGGCATGACTGGCCGTCCCGTACTGGCGGCCGATGAAATGCGGATCACCACATCAGACAGCGACAAGGCCGAGACATTGGCGATGATTGTGGTGCTGATTGGCCTGATTCTCATGCTGCGATCCATCTGGATGGGATTTGCCGCCGGTCTGACACTGGCCATTGCCATCGCTTGGACGTTCGGGTTCGCCACCATTTTTGTTGGCGAGTTGAATTTGCTATCCACGGTGTTTGTCATTGCCCTGATCGGCATTGGCATGGATTATCTCATACAAATCATGGTGCGTTATCGGCGGGAAGCCCGACGTTATGAAAGACAGCAAGCAGTCTGGGCCCGGGTTTTCCGTTACGCCAGCCCACCCATTGCCACATCCTGCGCCGGGGCGGCAGGTGCTTTTCTGGTGGCATTAACCACACATTTTCGTGGTGATGCGGAACTGGGATTTATCGCCGGCGGCGGTCTTTTACTGTGCCTGCTGGCAGGTTACACCGTACTTCCCGCTCTGCTGGTATTATTTCCCCCAAAACTTGGTAAAGTCCAGCCTGCCCGCCGATATACCGATGACCGTCCCCCGCCGCGCGCGGGCGTGAAAAATTTCCTCGGCCTGGGAATTTGGCTGGCAATCCTGATCGGGCTGATTCCCTTTGCATTGAGCCTGCGGTTTGATCCAAACCTTCTGGACTTACAAGCGCGCGGACTTACCTCGGTAAAACTTGTTAAGGAAATGCCCACCTGGTACGCAGTGGTCGTGTCAAAATCATTGGCGCAATTAGCGCCCATCCAGGCGGCACTCAATAACGCCGCTGCCAGCAGCACATCTCCCGTTTTGTCTACCAGCAGCCTCTTGGATGCCGCGCCAAAGCAAAAGTACCTTGAAACACACAATGCCACATTACGCAATATTACGTGGAGCAATCCGGCATCGGTAACGCCCAACCATCTGCACGCCATTGCGCAAGCCGCCGATGCGCTGGCCGCAATCTGGAGTAAGCAAGCTGCCCACGCCGCACCAGCCACTGCCGCTTCAGCGAAAACAACTGCCGCCACCCTGCGGCAGATTGCCGCACGAATAAACGCG
>JAJYPG010000089.1 GCA_021795535.1 Planctomycetota bacterium | reverse complement strand
GCAGGCCTGATTGGGCTGGTAGCCCTTTTTTTTCTCCAGGGAGGCCGCGTCAAGTATTTCTCCGGTTTGAATGTCGTAGAGAAAAACATTCGGCGCGATAAGCTGATCCAAATCTTTATCGCGTGAACATATATAAATGTTTAATTCGTCTTCCGCCGTATCGGACCGGGTGGTCAATTGTTTTACCAGCGTGGCAATCACATCATCGGCCTCAAAACCCTCCACCCGCAAAATCGGAATTTCCAGGATGGAAATCATCTGACTGATCCGCTGAATCTGCGGCGGCATATCCTCCGGCATCGGCTTGCGCTGCGCCTTGTACCGGCTGTCTATCTGGTCCCGGTTGGAACTTCCCGCATCCATTGCCAGCGCCACATAATCCGGTTGCCTGGTTTGCAGGAGCTTGAACAAAGCTGAAACAAAGCCGAATGTGGCATTGGTTGGTTCGCCTGTGCGGCTGGTCAGCCCGCTCATGGCATGATACGCACGGTAAATTTGGGCATGCCCGTCAATAATATATAAGTTCCTGACCATGAGGCCTATTGTAATGCGAAATTGACGGTTTTGCGTAGCGGATGGACTTGCCGCATTGATGCCAAGTCCACCTTTTTCAGGGGGTGACACTTCTATTTCGGCTAAGGGGTGACAATTTTACTTCGGTACAACAGAGAAAAATCAGAACGCTTGTCGCACGGCTCGAATTTTATTAAACTACGTACTTCCCTGATTTTGGGGGATGGTGTAACGGTAGCACAGCAGACTCTGAATCTGTTTGTCAAGGTTCGAATCCTTGTCCCCCAGTTAAATCCGGGCGTTGTCGGCCTGGTCGCAATGCCATGCAAAGCGTGAAAATCAAGATACCGCCTGAAATAACCCTTGTGTTGTTACATGTCCGCGTTATCTTCTCTGGTCTCATCTTCCAAACATCGTTGTTTGTATTGTAAACGTTCAGCAGTTCTGTTCAATAATGGCTATTTCTGAAGGATCAAGTCCATAGAGATCGTAAACCAACGTATCAATCTTCCGGTCAACGGCGTCATTTTGTCGCTGAATCGCCTCCTTTTCGGTGGGAGTTCTCAACGGTTCGGCCGTTCGATTGAGGATATTGATCGTGTCGACCAACGCAACAATTCTGTTGTGCCGTTCCACATCGGATTTATTGTCAAAATCTATCGTCCGTATTGGGATGCGTTTTAATTTTGATAATTTGACTTGTGCAAATACACGCCCTTTTTCCTTGACCATTTTCCGGTATGTATGACAAATGAGCCTTGAGTTGAGTATTCCCACCAGATATTGGAGAGCGTAGCGGGGCGACTCTCCGCCCATCACGGCAATGATGCTGCGCCCGAACCACACGCCCTCGGTATCCAGCGCGGCAATCGGGCGATCCGCAGTTTGGCGAATCAGGATCTTTGGTTTTTGGGAAAATGTTTTTGTGTCCAGATGCACAGTCTCGTTACGGCGTATAAATTTGGCAAAATCCGGACGGCAGTAACGCTCCGTCTTTGCCGCTATTCTGTAGCGCTCTATGTCACTTCCCTTCCAGTACATCCGGTCTAGTTGTCGTTCCTTTCTCTGAGGCTTGTTTCGTTGACCGAAGTGCGTGAGCCGCTTAGCATCTTCCAAAGATTAAAAGGATGGTGAACTTTCATGCGAGCGCAACCAGACTGGCGGCTTCTAGCCGGGAAATTTATTGTGTTTGACGGCCTTGATGGTTGCGGCAAGACCACGCAGCTTGATTTGTTACAGGATCGCCTTACCGTCGCCGGGGTACACGTATCCCGCGTGCGCGAGCCGGGCAGTACGCGGGTTGGCGAACATATTCGCGAATTGCTGCTTTCCTCCAAAGGCGAAGACCTGGCTATGCGCACGGAAATGCTGTTATATATGGCCAGTCGGGCGCAATTGGTGCAGGAGTCTGTTGTGCCGGCGCTGGCCCGTGGCGACTGCGTTCTTTCCGACCGCTACACCAGCAGCACTCTGGCTTATCAGGGTACCGCCGGCGGACTGCCGGAGAAGGAAATTATTGCGGTGGCGGAAATTGCCACGCAGGGAATCTGGCCGGATTTAACTGTGATTTTGGACCTGCCGTCGGATAAAGCGGCGGGACGTATGGTGGCCGGCAGGACGGCCAAGCGCCAACAGCCGGGGCTTTTTCAAGACCGTATCGAACGGCGAAATATGGACTATCACCGGTTGGTGCGTGAAGGCTTTGTTCAACAGGTCCGGCAATTTTCCCAGCGGTATGCTCTGGTCCCCGCAATAGGGTCGCGTGAGGCTATTGCGGCCATAATAGCCGCCAGATTAAGCGAATTTTTTAAGTTGTAACCATCCCCCTGACTTTCGTATGTCTGCCAATTCTTCTGGCAGATCGTAGCCCCCCTCTGGGATATCGGCTGCCCTCCTCCGCTTTCGCCAGTGCGTTGAGCGCATTTTTGGCATGTATTTTAGGCCAAAAATAGCCACGCCCTGAGCCAGGGTGCAATGTTTTTCCTTTACACGCGGAACTTATTTTCATATCATCACACACATGACGCTGAATGCCAGAAATACATTGCTTTATATGGTTTTGATTTTATTTGCGGTGAGCCTGGTTGGCGGGTGTGCCACGTATAAGGCCAGACCGCTGCATCCGGCGGCATTTTTACCGCATTTTTCGCAAAGATCGCTGCATTCGCCGAAACTGATTCACTATGTGCGAAAACAGAAAATAGAAATACCCGGGGAATTCCCGATGCGTTGGAATGCCGCGGCTCTGGTTTGTGCCGGCTGGTATTACAGCCCCGCTCTGCGGGTGCAACTGGCGCGGCTTGCCGTAGACCAGGCAAATGTTATATCCGCGTCGGAATCGCCCAATCCAACCGTTGGCTTATCCCCAAAGTATGCGGCTAAGGCCGGCCCTGGAATATCGCCGTGGATACTCGGATTTAATTTTGATATCCCATTTGAAACCGCCGGACGAAGGTCTGATCGTATCGCTCAGGCGAAAGCGTTAACCCGGGCGGGCCGGTTTGATCTGGGGCAGATCGCCTGGGATATCCGGCAAAACATTCGGCACGCACTTGTTGATTATCTCTTTGCGCAACAGCAAGTACGGCTTCTGCGGCAAGAGTCGCGAAATCTGGCTCTTATTCAGAGCCTTATTAAATTCCGATTTCAAGCCGGTGATATTTCAAGGCCGGTTTATACCTCTACGGAAATTCAGGCCCATCAGGCTGTGTTGGCGTTGGTTGCCGCACAGGGAAAGCTGCGCCGGCGGCGGATTCAATTGGCCGGGGCACTCTCGCTGCCCACGCGGGCCTTAACGGGGGTGCGGCTGTCTTATGCGACCCTGATGAAACTTCCGCCAGTAAGAGCCTTGGAAATGAATCGTTTACGCCGCGCAGCACTGCTGAATCGGATGGATATTCAATCTTTGCTGGCGCGGTATCGCGCGGCGGCGGCGGCATTGAAACTGCAGATCGCCCGGCAATATCCCAATATTCATCTTGGGCCGGGCTATGCGTTTAATCAGGGTGCCAATGAATTCACGCTTGGCTTCACCATGGCGCTGCCCATATTTAATCAGAATCAGGGGGCGATTGCCGCCGCTGATGCCAATCGGCGTGTTATTGCCGCTGAATTGAATCAGAAGCAGACTATGGTCATAACGCAGATTCGCAGCGCACTATCTCAATACCGATCAGCACTGCGGCAATGGCGCACAGCACACGCCATAACACTGCAGGCTCGCACGCAGGTACGCGCGGCGCGCCGCGTTTTTAAGGCCGGCGCGCAAAGCCGATTGGCTTTGGCGGAGACAGAGCTTGTACGAAACACCTTTGCCCAGGCGGAATTGCAAGCCCGGATTTTGTCGGTTCGCGCGCTGGAAAATCTGGAAGATGTGCTGGAAAAGCCGTTGGGAAACACGCCGGCGATGCCGAAAGGAACCACACCATGAATTTGGCGAGAAGCAAAATCCTGGGGATGCCATGCGGCGGATTATTGACACTGGCCTTGGCCTTGCAGGTCAATGCGGGCGCTGTGTTGGCGTCACCATCCGATTCCTCCGTTATTCATTTAACCAAGGCGCAGGAAAAGTCGCTCAATATTAAAACCGTCATGTTGAAGACCGCTTTGGTTCGACCAGTTATGACACTTTATGGCGAATTACAGCACAATCCGGACGGTGTGTTTAAGCTCTCCTCTCCGCTTGCGGGCGTGGTTTTAACCATGCCGGGAAAGCACTGGCCGCAAATCGGCGATGAAGTGATTCGCGGCGGAAGCGTGGCCGGAATTAAGCCGGTGGTCTCCACCACTCTGCAAATAACTTTGGCGTTGGAACTGACCAAGATAAAAGCAGATTTGGCGGCCGCGAAGGTTGCGGAACTGACTGCCGAAGCGGCATATCAACGGGAAAAGTCGCTTTACGCCCTTAACAAGGCTGTTTCGCTTCAACGGGTTCAGACGGCCCAGGCCGCTTTCGCGGACGCTCATGCGCGCGTGCGGGCGGATGCACAAAGTATTTCCGCCATTGCGCGGCAACTTAAAACCAAAGCGGGTGGCTTTTTGCCTCTCCCGGTTTTTCAAAGCGGAATGGTTACGAAAGTGTTTGCCCATACCGGCGAAGCCGTGGCGGCGAATCAACCACTGCTGAAGATTGAAAATTTTCACACGCTTGTGGCCGCGGTCGCATTGCCGGCATCCGATTCCGGTTCTGTGGCCTTGGACGCGGTGATTCGCGTGCGGGCATTGGGGCATAAACGCTGGCTTAAGGCCACGCCATTAACCCTTGGCCCGCGAGCGGATCGGCAAACCCGCGGGCTTTCCATGTTGTATCTCATTAAAAATTCCGGCACACTGCGGCCCGGTATGGCCCTTACGGCGCAGGTTTCAAAGGCTGTCCAACCTGTTTCCATGACCTTTATTCCCCGCACTGCGGTTATCTGGTGGCACGGGGAGCGATGGGTTTATGCGGTGCGTGGCGGCGGTGTTTTCGTCTTGTGCGAGTTAATTCATCCGATGACGTTGCCGGGAGGTTTTGGTGTGCGCAAAGGTACGGTCCTCTCCCGGATCATAGTATCCAACGGGGCGCAACTTCTGTTGACGATTCAGTTTCAAGGAATACTTAAGCCTTCCTTCTGACCGCGCCGCAATGACAAAGGTGATACTTTAATGCGTAATGCCGCCTGGGCGGTCCCAAAATGGAATTCAGATGCTTAAACGGATTGTAAAATTTTCTCTGCATTTTCGCGGCATCATCGTCGCGCTGGCCTGTATTCTTGTGGGCTATGGCATTTATTCGATTTCCCGCGCCCCTTACGCCGTGTATCCGAATTTCGTTCAGCCGCAACTTAATATCAAGACGCTGGCTCCCGGATTCAGCCCCAGTCAGGTGGAAAAACTGGTTACAACACCCATTGAGCAGGCTCTGGCCGGTGGGGTTGGTGCCCAGGAGACATTTTCCCATTCCTTACAGGGAATATCGATTGTTAAAGTGTTGTTTCCCAGTTCCTCAAATATCTATCGCGATGAACAGGCTGTTTCACAGCGTCTGGCCCAGGTTGCGGGCACCTTGCCACCGACTGTTCATTCGCCCGTGCTCATGCCGTTGAGCAGTTCCATTCGTTGGGTTACGGTGGTGGCAATTACCAGCAAGACCAATGATATCCGTCGCCTGCGCACCATTGCGGACTGGGTTATGCAGCCTCGCCTGCTGGCTGTGCGCGGGGTATCGGAGGTTGCCATCTACGGCGGCTTGCAAAAAGATTACCGCATTGAATTGATTCCCGGACGATTGATTCAGTACGACTTGACCGTCAAACAGGTGATCGCGGCGGCGCGCGGCGCTACGGGGCTGGTTGGCTCGGGCTTTATCACCACACCAAATCAAACCATGACGCTGCGGGTGCATGGGCAGATTCAATCGCTGAAGCAACTTGGGGACACGGCGGTGTCGGCCCACGGAAACCAGGTTATCACCCTTGCCGATGTCGCCAATATCCAGATCAGTCATTTGCCGCAGGTTGGTGCGGCGTCGATCATGGGAAAGCCGGGCGTGTTGATGATGATCGGGCAGGCTTATGGTTCCA
>JAJYPG010000088.1 GCA_021795535.1 Planctomycetota bacterium | reverse complement strand
AATTCTGCTTTCTGAAATGGAACACCATTCCAATATCGTACCCTGGCAGCTTGTGGCGCAGCGTACCGGAGCGGTCATTCGTGTCATTCCTTTTGCGGACAATGGCGAATTGGATATGGCCGCGTTTGCCAGGCTGCTTTCCAGCCGCACCAGGCTTCTTTCCATTACCCATGTATCCAACGCGCTGGGAACCATTAACCCGGTGACCCCAATGACCGAACTGGCCCACCGGCATGGGGCCCTGGTTCTGGTGGATGCGGCGCAATCCATTCCGCACCTGCCTGTGTCCGTGCGGGAAATCAACTGCGACTTTCTGGTTTTCTCCGGCCATAAGATGTTTGGACCAACCGGCACGGGCGTGGTCTGGTCGCGCAAGACCTTATGGGATGCGATGCCCCCCTACCAGGGTGGCGGAGATATGATCAGCACAGTTACCTTTGAAAAATCAACATGGAACGAAGTACCGCACAAGTTTGAGGCCGGCACGCCGGATATCAGCGGCGTGATCGCGCTGGGAGCCGCGGTGGATTATCTTTCCGCCATTGGCATGAAAAATATAGCACAGTATGAACATGAACTGCTGGATTACGCTCAAAAAAATCTTTCCGCAATTGAAGGTCTGACCATAGTCGGTACCGCATCGGAAAAGGCTGGTGTTATTTCCTTCACCATGCAGGGTATACATCCGCATGATATTGGCACGATTGTGGATGGCGAAGGTGTGGCCATTCGCACAGGCCACCATTGCTGCCAGCCCGTGATGGATCACTACCATATTCCCGCCACCGCACGCGCGTCACTTGCCTTTTACAATACCCGTGCGGATATTGACTGTCTGGTTTCCGCTTTGGAAAAAGTGAAAGAGGTTTTCGCCTGATGTCTGATCTTCGCGATTTATACCAGCAGACCATTCTGGACCACACCAGGCGGCCCAGAAATTTTCATGATATGGCCGAGGCCAATCACACTGCGGATGGCCACAATCCGCTTTGTGGTGACAAGCTGACGGTATATCTGAAAATAACCAACGATACTATAGAGGATATCAGTTTTGTAGGTGCGGGTTGTGCCATTTCCACGGCATCCGCATCCATGATGACTGAAACCCTCAAGGGTAAAAAGATCGCGGAGGTGGCTCCGCTGTTTGAGAATTTTCATTCACTGGTCACCGCTTCGATGGATACCCAGGCTGACGAAGCCCGGATGGAGGCACTGGGCAAACTGGCGGTTTTTTCCGGCGTGCGGGAATTTCCCGTGCGTGTGAAATGTGCCACTTTGGCATGGCATACGCTTCAGGCAGCCCTCAAAGATACACATAAACCCGTTTCCACGGAATAGGAATATACCGAAATACCACCGGGAAAATAAATTAACACCAGGGATTTATACGATGCCTATAACAGTTTCTGAACCAGCCGCCAAGGAAATCAAACAGATCATAGTCGATCAGGGCCTTGCCGTCGGCACCGTTTTGCGTGTGGGAATTAAAGGCCGCAATGCCAGCGGATTCAATTACACGCTGGACCTGACGGAAGTAAAAAAGCAGGACGATATCACCGGTGAGTCGCAGGGCATCTCCGTGGTTTGCGATCCGGTGAGCTTTCCAAGCCTGGATGGCACGGAAATTGATTTTAAAAATGAACCCGGATCACGCGGCTTTGTCTTCCGCAATCCGCATGCGGTGAAACTTCCAGTCCATGCCATGGGTGAAGCGGGCACCGCCGCGTCGTCCACCGGAGCAATGACCAGTGGCGAGGATGACGATGGCAGTTCCCCCAAGGGGGTAACCATCACTGATGCCCTGAACAACAAGGTGATGGAGGCTCATATTATTGAAAAGCTGCGCGGTATTTTCGATCCGGAAATTCCGGTGAATATTTACGATCTGGGGCTGATATATCGCATTGACATATCATCAACAAAAGATGTTGTTATTGATATGACGCTCACCGCACCCGGCTGCCCCGTAGCCGGCACCATGCCGCCATCGGTCCAGCAGGCCGTGCAAAACGTGGAGGATGTAACTAGCGCCAAAGTCAACCTGATCTGGGACCCGCCCTGGACCAAAGACCGCATGTCTGACGCGGCAATGCTGCAACTCGGCATGTTCTGACGACCTTCTTCCAGCCAAGGTTGATGTCGGTGCGGAGCGGCGACATTTTTGGATCGCGCTGACTTCTCCAGACTTCCCGTTAGAATGATGGCGACGGCAACAGACTTGGCGGGCCAGAGAGGCCTTGGCTTAACTTGGAATTGGACCGATTATGGCTGAACTCGCTGGGAATGCGATTGGCGACATTTGTTTTGGCGCTGGCCGGATAATGAAATTACCGGACAGCAGCCTGCGTATTTATGCGCCGGCAAAACTAAACCTGGGACTGATTGTTTACCCATCACGCGTCGATGGTTTTCATGATCTGGAATCCTGGTTTGTGCCCATTTCAATCTACGACACACTTACCTTTCACCCGGCGGACATTTTGCATCTGCACGTTACTGGAAAATGCGGCAATGTGACGGGTAATTTGCAGGATAATCTGGTTGGAAAGGCCGCCATGCTGCTCGCACGCGTGATGGGAAAAACCGCGGGAGCGGCCATTCATTTACATAAACTGGTGCCAGCCGGGGGCGGTTTGGGAGGCGGCAGCTCTGATGCGGCAGCGACGCTTATCGCACTGAATTATCTTTGGGGAGCGCATTTGCCAAGCGAGGAGCTTGAACAGTTGGCGGCAAAACTGGGAAGTGATGTGCCTTTTTTTATACGCTGTACATCCACCATCTGCCGTGGCCGTGGAGAGCGGATGACGCCGCTTAAATTTCAGAACTGGCTTTATGCGGTACTTTTTATTCCGCCAATGGGCGTGGCGACCAAGGCTGTCTATCAGCGGTTCGATGCCCGTCGCCCGGAGGCCCCCGCCCGCCTGCCGGATTGGTCCATGCTGGCCAACGCCTCCGCCGATAAAATAAGTGCCACCATCACGAATGATCTTCAGGCCCCCGCTTATGATATTGAGCCAGAATTGAAGGATTTAAGCCAAAAACTGACGCAAATAACGCGGAAACCCATTCAGATGAGCGGCAGCGGTTCGACACTTTTTGCCCTGGCGGATTCGCCGGAAGAGGCTGAAGAAATACGGTGTAAAGCCATGGAAAAAGCCGAGGGACGATTTGCGGTGGCTGCGGCAAGGATTTACCGAACGGGTGAGTTTCCGTAATAATATGGGGAAATAACTGCGTTCACTTCATCAATATCTTTTGTGTATTTTGCAATTTATTGTGTTGCCTGATTCTTTTTCCGCCGGAAGTTTTCTGCGGGCATCAGAACATTTTCATCTGGTTGCGTTCAAAACCAAATTTGCTCAGGCTTTCATCCACGGGAATCGGATAATTGCCGGACCAGCAGGCCGTGCAATAGCTTTCCCTGGGCTTGCCCAAACAGGCGAGCATTCCATCCAGCGAAAGATAGGCCAGGGAATCAACCTCTATAAATTCACGAATCTCCTCCACCGTTCGGCCATTGGCAATCAATTCGGTGGGGGTTGGAAAATCAATACCGAAAAAGCAGGGAAACCGGATGGGTGGACAGCTTACTCGCATGTGAATTTCCCTGGCACCCGCACGGCGCAGAGCCAGAATTTTGCCCCGTGTAGTGGTGCCGCGCACAATGGAATCTTCCACAACAATAATACGCTTGCCTCGCACCATCTCAGGAATAACAATCAACTTCATCTGCACCGCCAGATCGCGAAGCTGCTGTGAAGGCTGTATGAATGAGCGGCCCACATAGCGGTTGGGCACAATGCCTTCCTCAAACGGAATGCCGCTTTGCTTGCTGTAACCCAAAGCTGCGGAGCGGCCGGAATCCGGTATGGGAATGACAATGTCGGCATCCACCGGATTTTCAATGGCCAGTCTGCGGCCCATTCGCTGCCGTACCATCATGACCGTATCGCCAAAAAGTGTGCTGGAGGGGCTGGCGAAATATACATGTTCAAAGGCGCAATGGGCCGGAGCTTCCTTCTTTTCCACAAAGAAGCGACTGGTCATTTGCTGGCCATCCATGGAAATGGTGACAATTTCACCCGGTTCCACTTCGCGAACAAAAGTAGCCTGAATACTTGATAACGCACAGGTTTCCGAAGCCACACAATAAAAGCCGTCTTTGGTTTTTCCAATCACCAGGGGACGAAAACCCCATGGGTCGCGGGCGGCTTCCATGCGGTCTTTGAAAAGAAACAAAAAACTGAAGGCCCCCTGCAAATGCCGCAGAACATGCGCCAGGGGATCCGGCTTTTCCTGATGCCGCGGCTTGGCCAACATGTGGATGACAATTTCCGTATCACTGGTGGAGTAAAAAATGTGGCCGAATTTCTGATATTCCAGCCGTAATTTTGCCGCGTTAATTAAATTTCCGTTGTGGGCGACTGCAACCTGGCCGTCAACATATTCCTCTAAAATAGGCTGGGCGTTGCATTTGCGGTTGGAGCCGGCGGTGGAGTAACGCACATGTCCAATGGCCGCGGAACCATGCATTTCCTTAAGCACATTACGGTTAAAAACATCCGCCACAAGCCCCAGACCGGTATGACAGCTTATTTCCTGGCCATCGGTGGCGGCAATGCCGGCGGATTCCTGCCCGCGATGCTGCAACGCATAAAGGCCGTAATAACAGCGTTCCACGGCATCAACCGGCCCGGCCACGCCAAAAATACCGCACTTTTCTTTTTTTTCGTATTCTTCCAACTCTTTCAGAACAGCGTCATCCAATGGAGGGGGTGAGGACAAAGCCACCAACTGGGGCAATGCAAGCGACTTCGACTTTAACGCCTTAAACGGACTGGAACCAGACTCATTTCCTGTCATGCGGCCGACTCCAAACCATCGCGAACACCATTTCAGGGACACCTACGCCTGTTAAGGATTATAGCATGGCTGACAATTGACTCAAAGCAGGTGAAAAATAGAGCCTTGTGCCGGGGAGATGACACTTTCGGCAGGCCATAAATTCGTCCCGAATGGATCGGGACCCGTGGTGAGCTCAAGGCTATGTGCAAACGGGCCTTACATATCGCCACGCGATTGCACGGGGTGGATGTTCACCATCACACATCAATCCCCGAAGCGTAGCAAATTCCATGGAGGAAAAATGCTTGTCCGGAGGTAGAGTTACGGACCACAGTTCCACCTTGGGGAAATCCATATCCAGGCAGTAACCGTTAGTCTTTTCCGCCCCCCCCGGAAGGACACGAAAAGCAAATCCGCCGTGGTCAACCCACGACCCGAAAAACCGCCAAGTGTTAGCTCCTCTCTGTACCATGGAAATCGAGGCTAGGCAACACCAAATTCGTCCATGAGATGCCGCAGGGCAATTTTGAGTTGCGCACGATCACCCCGCTGACGCTCGCTAAGCGGCTGGCGGCTTAATCCAACGCGGAAACCGCTCTGTTCAACGCCCGCGCGAAATCAGTAGTGGCTGAAGCACCAGAATTTGCGAAGCATGTGCCGGAAGAATCCCCACGATTAACAGTTTGCCCGGTGAAAGTAACAGGTATGCCCCTGACATCACTTCGGGATAGGGCGGGACACGACTTTGTTCCGCCTGGCGGTGATCCAGCGGCAGTTCCGGAAAGAGGGTCAACACCCCCCACCGATACTTCCAAGGTTCAACTTCGCACGACCTGATGCCTCATCCATTGGGTGACTGTTTTCTCAATTCCCGCATGACAGAGGCGGTAATTTCCAGTACACGATCGCGCTGCAACGGCAAGGGGCCTGGCCCAGCCGGATGTGACGGACACGTCGTCACGGTATCGACAACGCCGAAATCCGCCATGATGCAACGAAGGGATGTTTGCAGTCGCTCGCGATCCACCCTCTGGCGTCCGCTTAGCGGTTGGCGGCCCGCGCCAATATTGAATCCTCGCAGTTCGGCTCCCACCCGAAATCCATCCGGAAAATCAGCGGATAAGAGCATGACATCAAAGAGTTCGACCAGCCGGAGCTGCAAGGTGACTGCCTCTTCATAGCGCTGGGCCGTAGCCAAGTCATAGAGCCGTCGCGTAAGTTCGGGTACGACGCCACTGGTGGCATGGGTACCGCCATCGGCACCGAGTAAAAGCATGGGAACCATCA
>JAJYPG010000087.1 GCA_021795535.1 Planctomycetota bacterium | reverse complement strand
TGGTTATTTTGGGCATCAT
This sequence comes from Planctomycetota bacterium, assembly GCA_021795535.1. Next base: position 6,123 of record JAJYPG010000087.1, on the reverse strand, counting down.
ATCCGGCGTGGCGATGGCCACGTCAAAATCCAGCCAGCCATCGGCGACTTTCTTGATCAGGTCTTCGGCACCAGCTTCAATGGCACCGGCAGCCTGGGCGGCTTCCACATTGTTGCCCTGCACAAAGGCAATAACTTTTTTCGATTTGCCAATACCCCGCGGCAGACTCACTGACCCGCGGATCATTTGATCCGCCTGCTTGGCGTCAATGCCCAGGTGAATGACAACATTAACCGTTTCGTCAAATTTAGCGGCCTTGAATGACTTGAGAATCGGCAGCGCCTTTTCAATGGTCACCGGACCTGCGGGCAAATTCTTCAGCGATTCCTGATACCGCTTACCGCGGATACGAACTGCCATGAATAACTCCATTTCTACTTTGGGTGTCAGTTGGGACACCGTATTTCCGTGCGCGATAGCAGCAACATTCCAAGTGTTCTTACTTGCTGGAACGTCTGGCAATCGCATAGCCATGGGTTGAAAACAACAGGCGGGAACTGGAACAGTGACTTTGAAAACAGACTTACGACTTTTCACCGTTCATGGTGGGTCGTGGTTGTTGTTTCGACACCAGCGGCAAGAGCCGCCTTCCATTCGCCCGACACACCGCAACTGATGCGGCACATCCCAAGCTCCCACTTCTTATAGCCCGTGGTCCGGCTTTACCGAACAAACAATCTACCATAAGGCATAGATGGCTGTCAACCAGGGATTTTATCGCATGAAAGCGAAGGTATGCCAATTTTTCTGGCGGCATAAGTTCATCGGGGCATAACCTTGCTGCCGAAATAATGCCGGGAACAATCATGGACGGCGGAGGACAGACGCTCGCCCAGAGGCATTTCCGCAGACACATTGGAGCTTCATGACGTTCCCGACAAAAACCGCCCCCCCTATTTCGCCATTCGTCAGAGAATGGCTTGCGTTTTCCAATGAGTTGGTAAAATGAGACATTCGAGAACGCCGCGGACTGATAGGGTATACGGTCCAGCCGTTTTCACGCGGAGCGTGTATGAACACCCCCACAAACATTTCCCTGCCCAGCGTGGGACAGATGAAAGCGGCCATTGGCATCTATCTTTCGCTGGCCTACCCCGATGGTCAGGTGCCAGAGGTTGTGCGACAGCGTCAAGTTCCCTTTCTTGCCGCGTCAGATGCCGATCGTGTGCAACCGCCGTGGTTTGAAGCCAGCCAGTCAGATCATCAGATGCTTTATCGCCTGCGACTCGGCCAGAAAAGTTACCCGCACATGAAAATTTCGCTCATGCCCGCCCCCAATGCGACCGGATATTTGTTCTTTGCCGACGCCCACGACAGCCATCTTCACGCCCCGATTGATTCCCCCGACTATGCCTTCCTGGCCACACTGCGAAAATCCAACGCGGAGCTTGCTGCCACGATTGAAAAGGCCTGGACGGACGCGGGCATTCCCACATTTCGCAGCTACCTGCGTGATTCGCTGAACCAGCGTCGCAAGCAGGAAAATTCTTAAATAGATGTTGTGTTAATCCATAATCCGCAGGCTCGGGTGCGGTGGGCCTCGCGTGCAGGTATTTCAATTTGTGGGTCGCAAGCCCGCCAGGGTAAAACGCGCGAACGGATGAACATGACACTCCAGCCACGGTGCCGACAATGCGCTGCGCCACGCATCCGCTTCCTCCGCGGTCCAACCCTTGGCCACAGAAAGCCGAGCATCATGCCGACTTTTCGTCGCCGCAAAAACCGTCAGCAGATGAATTGCCACCCGCGCCCAGGTAGCGCGCAGCAAATCATTTATCACCACTCCCCGTCGGCTTACCCGCAGCATTTCCCGGATAACCGCCAGGGCGGTTGATTCATCCAGATGGTGCAGAAACATGCTGCATGTGGCAATATCCACCGCGCCATCCGAAAGAGGCAAACGCAGTGCATCCCCGCGAACCAGTGAAATGTCGGCGTGGCCATTGGTCCACTGCCGCGCTATGTCCAGTGTGACAGGGTGGAGGTCCAATCCAATCACGCGAACTTTTTTCTGTTTCTCCCGCGCCCAGAAAAGGATGGCAGCGGGGATATCCGCTGATCCGGTGGCCACGTCCAGTACCGTCAGTTCATCAGACGGCAAATTGCCGGATTCGGCCCACGCCCGCAAATGGTCCACCACCACTCGGCTGCCACCCAGGTTTTTATTTACCCAGCGAATGTAGCCAAGCTCACGGCACAAATCCTCGCGCGTGGCCATTGGCTCATCCATGTATTCGCGTAAATGTATTGGCCGGGGACGGGCCATGGCTTACCATTCTTTTCAAGGTGTCGTTGTTGCCGGGGCGGTTGCAGCCGGATTGTTCATTATACCGCCGGTCGGGTTGGCTGGCAACGCATTGGTTGCGCCCCCTGGTGTGGCCGTTGGAGCAATAACCACGTAAACATACGTATGAAACCAACTGCGTTTGATGGTGATGGTGCAACTCTCCGGCGGTTTGGAAAAATATTCCATAATTCCCTCCGGTCCCTGGGTTTCCTGCTGCAAAGCCCATCCATCCGATGGCATATAATGTGTGTAAAAACGTGCCACTGAGAGTCGCGGATCGGACCCCTTGTAAACCTGATTCACCAGCCGCAGATTTGATACGGGTATAACAGTGAACGAAGATTTATGGAGTTGAATGTGGAACCCATCAGGAATTGGAACATCAGCCACCGGCGGATTCAGGCCGGGAGCCAGCATGGTTTGCGGGGAACTGCTGGAACAACCCGCCAGAAAAACCGCGGCCATAGCAAACAAGATGATACCCGATGAAGTCAGAATTTGTTTTCGCATGAAGAAACTCCTTTATTCTTGAAACAGCACCCAAAATAAGCGAATCCATTTCAGGTCTGTCCCTCCATGAAGTCGGAGACGTCAGCCACCCAAACATTCCACCGTCGCCGAATTATAGCGACAGATGTCCGTCTGCAAAAACATCCGGATTAAATAATAGATTCCAGATTCCAGATTCCTGGCGGCGCGGCGCGCCGTGCCTCTGCCCCGATGGGCATATTTTTATCACTTGCCTTTTTATTTCCAAAAAGGTAACATTTAACAAGTGGTGGTTATTCCCGGCATCATGTCGGGTGGCTTTTTTGGAGAAACTCTCATGCGTATCTTCCAGAAGCGGTTAATAACAGCAACATCGAGACTTGGCTTGGGTTTTAAAAAAGGCCTCGCGAGCGCAGGGTTTGCGGTCATGATTGCCCTGCTGGGTGCCACCAGAGCCTCGGCGGCCAACTATAATTGGGCGGTCTCAACCAACCAGGCATTGAATAATGTCCTGCCCGCCACGACTATGCACCATGTCTCCCTGCGGGATGCCATTGTATACCTGCGAAACACGACAGAAGCGAATATTTTTGTGAACTGGACGGCTTTGCGGAATGTGGGGATCTCGCCGCTTACGCCCATTAATCTGCAGTTACAAAATGTTTCGGTCCAGAAAGTGCTCTCGCTTATATTACAGGAAGCAAGCCCACGAACCACGCTTGTTTATTTTGTCAGCGATAATGTTCTGACCATTACCACAGAGTCCGATGCCAACCTGCACATGGTAACACGGGTTTATCCGGTAAATGATCTGGTGATGACAGTGCCGAATTTTACCAATGCGCCGAGTTTTAATTTGCAAAGCGCCACACAAAACAGCACCGCACAGGTCAGCGCATCGGGTGGTGGCGGAATGGGCGGTGGTGGGCAAAGCCTCTTCACCGGAACCCAAGGCCAGAGCCAGACCAGCACGCAAACCACGACACATCGCGGCAAGCAATTGGTACGACTGATCGAAGCAACCATTCATCCAAATATCTGGGTTAGTGGTGGCGGACAGGCCAATATCATGTACTTTCACCAGTCGCTGGTGGTTACAGCGCCCATTTATATTCAGAAACTCGTCGGTGGTCACTGAAATTCTGAAAGGCGGGATTTTTTATGACCGGGCCGCAGCCAGTCAAGGGGCACAAGGTCGCCCCATGTTGCCAGGAACACCGCCAAAACCGCAACAGAAATTGTGTGCCTTGGAAGTTATCCATGACCGTCATTTTAGCGGGTCTGGTGGTGTATTGCACTTCAACTTCCTGGGCGGCACAGCCGCAAAGCACATCGAAAATCCCGGCAGCCGCACATTCCAGTCAAAGTGTTAATTCAAAGCAAAAACCGCCGACAGACAACGGAAAAGGGCCAGCAAAAGTGCCGCCAAAGAAAGCGGAAAAGCCCTTTCGACCGGCGGAGCTTGGCTATGTGATTTTTGTGGAAAACCAGCCCCAACTGCTGACGCAAAAGTTGCCCGCAATCAAGTTCCAAGGGCTGACGCTTAACCAGACCATCAATCGGCTGGCCGACATTACCAACAGTAATTTTGCCATCGGTTGGCCATCGCTGAAATCAGCGGGCATTCCCATTCATGCAAAAAAATCAGTGGCGTTGCGCGCGGAATCATGCCGCCGTGCATTGGTGGACATTTTGCAGGTTTTCGCACCGCACAAACGACTGGTGGTAAGCGCTGATGAAAATGTGATTTTCATTACCACCGAGGCCCAGGATGACAAGCATCTGATTCTGCGCACCTATTGGCTGCCCGACATTTTAGCCAATTTGCCACGCATCATACGCCCCGCATCCATACTGCAACGCCTTCGCCATCCGCAAAAAAAGGCGAAGGGAAAAGGGTTTTCACCGCCAGGTTATACGCCGGGTACGGCTGAAAAGAAAAAGGGACCACCCATATCCACCAATATTATAACACTTATCACAAATGCCGTGCGGCCAAAGATATGGGCCAACCATGGCGGCAACGCAACCATTACGGTGGTTGGCAACAAAGTCATGATCGACGCCCCCGCCAGCGTGCAGGCACTTCTGGCGGGACCATCCCATTACAATCCGAATGCGGTTCCGCGGTATTTTATGATCGGACTTTGAATTTGGCGTATGATATCTGATGGATTTTTGCGCATCCGGTCCTGGTGTCAAGGTAATTTTCGCGGACCATACGCGGCCTATGGCCAGTGGCAATGCAGTCCAGAGTCAAGCTCGGTTGTTGTTTCGGTTTGTTCGGATTGGGGCTGTTGTGGCGAAGTTGCTCCTTGGTCCGGGAAACATTACGCTTGGGAAACATCTGTCCGGAAAAAAAGACTGCTTCCCCGGCCTGAATTCCCCAGCTTCCGGGACGCAAGTGAGGAGTCATCATTATGCCGCTGAAACAGTATTCGTACACCGCTATCCGCACGCCAATCATCATGGTTATTGTGTCGGTTCTGTTTGCCGTCCTGGCTGGCTGCACGAGCAATGCGCCGCCAGGCATTCCGCTGGTTCAGCGGCCAGTGAATCCTTTGGTGCTGCGGGTTCTTTGTTCTCTGGCCAAAGGCCATAAAGATAAAATGCAACTCGCTTTTCTTGCGGACTTCAAAGGACTTACAAAATCCGTGGGGCACTTTAACAGCTATATGTCCAGCAGTCAGGGCAAACTGCTCAAAGAGCTAAAATCCTGGGCAGACAGGCACCACGTCCGTTTGCAATACCAGCGGCGCACCGGCCTGTTTGGCGAAGCACAAAAGATTATCGCTGATGACGAAGGCGGACTACTGCTGCACAGCAATGCGGCGGATTTTCAAAAACGTTATCTGGTCATGATGTATATGGATTACTCCTGGCAATTTGCCATGGATAAAGCCGCGATAAAACAGGCCAAAGTGGATCATGCCGGGCCCGGTTTAATGCTCTACCTGCACAACGCCATTGCGGTAAACAAGCGGTCTCTGGCCGACTTGTGGAAGTTATTGAAACAATACCAATGGGAAAAATAGCGCGAGTGATGTCTGCATATTTTACCAAATCGTGCGGCCATGCGAACTTGGGCACACCGCCGAGGCAAACCCGACGGCTCGCGATAAATCCGGATCAGGGAACTTATTCCGCTGTCGCGTTGGCCGCAAGGCAGCCAAACGTTGAAAGGCCTGATTCCTCACCGACGTTTTGCCGGGGCCATGCACAAACTTCCGGAGACTGGACGCCGGTCCTTTGGGCCAGTGCAAAAACAATTTCGTGTTTTTTGGTGAAAAAGGGGGTATGATTGTCGGCGTCAATGGATTGACGAGGAGTATCAGAAGATGCAGGAA
>JAJYPG010000086.1 GCA_021795535.1 Planctomycetota bacterium | reverse complement strand
TTCCGATCTGATAACGCCGGTGCCAGGCGGTGTGGGACCCATGACGGTCGCCATGCTCCTGCGCAACACTGTGCGGGCGGCGCGACTGGTGTATGGTTTGGAAAAACCATTCGGAGAAGCCGCGAATTGTTAAGCGTTGAGGGGGCAGTCGCGTGTGTCAACTCCTGGTCCTGAGACAAAATAGTATAACCATTGCAAAGCGGAACAAATGGATCATTTATTACCGCGTATGGCATATCCTCCGAGCACGGCGGATGTACCGTCGGGATTACTGCTTTTTACCACTTAGAATTTGCTCAACGCTGCGCAAAGATTCGATAATTCCCTCCATACCCGGATGAATGTGCAAGGCCGCCTGGTAGCAAATGCGTGCGGCCTGCAGATCATTCAGCTCGGCGTGGCAATGGCCCATCCCCGCAATCGCACCAAAGTGCATGGGCATTTTTGTCAGTACCCGACGACAATCGGCAATCGATTTGTCATATTGATTGGAAAGATAGTAAGCGATGGCCCTTTGATTAAAGGCTTCGCTGAAGTCCGCATCTTCCGCAATCGCCATTGTGAATTTTTCAATTGCGGTTTCCAGATTCCCATGTTTGAGATGTTCGCATCCGCATTTGAGATACCGCAGGCTCTTTTCATTGCCTGAACGCAGCCAGATGCTCCACATAGCGTGTTCAGCCGCTGCGGAAACTTTGTCATCGCCATCCTGAAGCTTGCGGGCAAGGGCATCCAGAGATCCTTTATCACCCGTACAACCCAGCGCCAAAGCCGCGAGTTCGGCAATCCGGACATCAGAAACCGCCAGAAATTCAACAAGTTGTTTTTGCGGCCAGTTGCGACGAATGACCTCCAACGCCCCGCAAACATCGCCTGATGCACAAAAAGGTAAAAGCTTTTGATGAAATTCAAGAGCTTCCGAAGAGATTGAAGATTCGTTGTGGCTTGACATAATGTGGGGTCCATAGCAACACGGTGCGCCGCCTGACGGCTTCCCTGTTCACTTGGAACCAAGGGGGCATGAGCGGCTGTAGAACTCCGGACGGTACGCCACTTCCACGCATCCGGGTTAAGCCATTTTAGGCAACCAACACGGACAAAGCTCGCTGTATTGGGAAAAAGGTTCCAAGACACCAAGATTACGGTTTAATACCCTGTGTTACCGGTGCCAAATGGCATCGCGCTCATACCGTTGCCATAATTCTGATGTGTGGTCTCAATGGGGTGCGGATCGGGAAAATAATTCGCCCGGCTTTGAATGTCATTGTTGTTTTTCTGAAACAGTTCGCCCTCGCCACAACCCCCAAGGCTTAAAATGACCGGAATGACCAGAAGACCGGTCAAAACCGTAACCACTTTTCTCCGACGAAACTGAAAAATCTGAAGGGCCATGATATTCAACCTCTGTTTTTGGATTCCATAACGCTGTTGGACAATCCAGTCCTTTTGATTTTAAGCGTTTTCCTTCGCATCGCAAAGCAGGCCATGAAATCATCCTGTCCGCAGCCATGGCCTGCGCGTTTCAGCGCTGGCCCATCCCCGGCTGTGTCGCCTGCCACTCGTGTTCCGCTATCGATTCCATGATACGCGTCGCCACATCCACGGCAAAACAACCATCCTCGCCCGTCACTGGCGGTTGGTCCCCGGTACGAATCGCTTTTATGAAAGCTTCTATTTCCAGACGCAAGGGTTCATTATCATGTACCTGCAGCGGTTCATAGTTCACCAGTTCGGCGTAATTCAGATCCGTTAATTCCGCGACCTCGCCCGCCGCCACTTTCTGCTGCACCAGGGCAAGCTGCTGTTCATTGGCGGTGCGGCGAATAATCACGCCGCTCTTTTTATGATAGTCCACGCTTACATAGGCGGTGGGCGAAAAGAGCCGCATTTTGCGTTCGGTTTTCAGCGCCAGTCGCGATGCGGTCAGATTCGCCACACAGCCATTGGCAAAAACAATACGCGCATTGGCGACATCCTCAAATTTACCAATGACATTAACACCCACCGCCGCGACCGACTTCACCGGAGAACGCACAAAATGATGCACAATATCAATGTCATGAATCATCAGATCCAGCACCACACCCACATCTATACTGCGAAAAGTCATGGGGCTTATGCGATGCACCTCCACAAACTGCGGTGAAAGCTGATGCGCATTAAGCGCCTGAACCACCGGGTTGAACCGCTCGGAATGGCCGACCTGCAGCACACAGCCATGCTTTTTGGCCAAATCCACTATCGCCTGCGCATCGGCCAGACTCGGAGCCAGAGGTTTTTCAATCAGCAGGCTGATTTTTTCCGGCAGCAGAGCCTCGGCCAGCGCGCGGTGATGAATGGTCGGAGCGGCAATCGTAACCGCCCCGGGCACGTCCGGTCCGGCGAGCATTTCCGCCACGGAGGCAAAAGCCTGGCACTTGAATTCCTGCGCCAATTGCGCCGCCCGCGGCTGGTCCGGGTCCAGAATGCCAACCAACCGCACGTCCGCCATGCCGGCATAAAGCCGCGCGTGATGCCGCCCCATGCGGCCCGCACCCGCCACTGCCACTGAAATTACCTTGGACATAGTTATTTTCCATCTTCCAGGTCGTCAGACTTCATTGCCTGAATCCTCTGATTCCCCGTTCATTTTGCCACGCAAAGACTCACGGTAGCGGCCAAATTTTCCTTCGCCGGAGCGGCGTATGAAGTTCAGCAGCAGACGAATTTCGTCCGCGTTTGGATACATGGCCGAGAGCTTTTGCGACTGCACCGCCACCGGTGCGGATTCTTTGTACAGCATGCGCCACGCCATCTTGAGCCGCTCTATCTGCTCCTCGTCATACCCCTTGCGGCGCAGTCCGACACGGTTCATGCCGCGTACCTCCGCGGGTTGACCATTGACCATCATGAACGGCGGAACATCATGTACCACCGCGGAAATTCCACCAATGAATGAATATTGCCCAACGGTTACAAAATGATGCACTGCCACAGCTCCGGAAAGCACACAGCCATCCTCCAGCACAATGTGCCCGGCCAGCAGAACATTGTTCGCCAGGATGCAGCCATTGCCAATGTTGCAGTCATGGGCAACATGAGCTCCAACCATCAGCAGGTTGTTGTTGCCGATGCGGGTAACGCCGCCGCCGGACTCCGTCCCGATATGCACCGTGACATTTTCCCGGAAGCGATTGTTATCGCCAATAATAATGCGGCAATCTCCGCCACGGTATTTCAAATCCTGCGACACACAGCCGATACCGCAGTGGGGGAAAAATTCGTTGTTGCACCCCGTCACGACATGTCCCTCCAGCGAGGCATGGTGATGGACATGGCAACCCGGACCCAGGGTCACATGCGGGCCAACATAAGCAAATGGACCAACCACCACATCTGCGGCGAGTGTGGCACCATTTTCAACCAGAGCCATGGGGTGTATCTGTGACATATACCTTTCTCAAAGAATTTTTTTGGCGGGCGAAGCGGACTGCCGACTTGATCCATCAGGTCGGATCATCAACCAGCATGAACTTGATGATCGCCTCCGCAGCAAGCTGGTCGCCCACCATGGCCCGACAGCGGACATGGCCAGTGCGGGCCTTAACCCGGATATTTTCCGCCTCAAGCACCAACTGATCGCCGGGCGTTACGGCGCGGCGAAGTTTCACTTTGTCCATGGAAAGCAGCAGCGGTGTTTTCCCGGAATGTTCCAGTTTTCGCGACATCAACAGTCCGGAAAGCTGTGCCATGGCCTCCACAATAAGCACACCCGGCATCACCGGCATGCCCGGATAATGGCCTTGGAAAAACGGTTCGTTAATTGTTACATTTTTTATTCCCACCGCCCGCCGGTCCCCATCCATCTCTATCACCCGGTCCACCAGCAGCATCGGGAAACGGTGCGGAAGTATCTTGGAAATCTGACGGCTGTCCATGATCGGCTCGGCAATGCTAAGCACCTGCCGCTTTTGTGCCTGAAGCATGGAACCAAGTTTCCGCACCAGGGCATGATTCAACGAATGGCCGGACTTGTAAGCAATTATTTTACCACGAATGGTGCAGCCCAGCAGATACAAATCGCCTATCAGATCCAGCACTTTATGCCGTACGCATTCATCGGGAAAGCGGTAATTCGTTCCTATCGGGCCGTCTTTATCCAGCACCAGCACATCTCCGGGCTGCAGGTGCAGACCCAGCCCGCGCTGCCGCAGCATTTCCGCCTCGTGCTTGAGAACAAACGTCCGGCAGGGAGCTATTTCTTTGGCAAAATCCGGTCCGAGCGTATAGGAAAAAAGCTGGTGGCCAACCGGAGTGTCCGCGCCATAATCCAGATCAAAAATAATTTGAAAGTCATTGGTGCCTGATGGCGAAGCAATCAGCGTGGCACCCGCGTCGGACACCTCCACCGGCTCGCTGATGCGCAAAAACTGCTTATCCGCCGCCTGATCCACTAGACCCGCGGCCGCCAGCGCCTCCACATAGGGCAAACAGGAACCATCCACTCCGGGAAGTTCCCCACCGGCAATATTAATCTCCAGGTTGTCTATGCCCAGGCCATGAATGGCGGACATGCAATGTTCGATGGTTTCAATGGAATCGGCGCCATTACGCAGCGTGCTGCGTCGCGCTCGTTTGGTAATGTGCTCCACCAGAGCCGGCATGCGCACCGGACGGCCCAGATCTGTACGGACAAACACAATACCATGGCCCGCGGGGGCCGGTTTGAAAGTGACAACAGATTGTTCGCCGGTGAAAAGCCCCCGCCCGGCAATGGTTGCCTCATTGGTGATCGTTTTTTGTGCTGGATTCAAGCTTGATTATCCGTTCTTCCAGTTCACGCACAGTCTGCAAAAGTGCGGGCAACCGATGGGTAGCCCGCAATTGGCTGAAAAATTCCTTACCGGTCCGGGCCGGACTGCCAACCACGCGCGATCCAGAGGGCCAATCATTCACCACGGCGGTCATACCCGCCACCTGCACGCCCTGGCCAAGGGTTTGATGGTCGGAAATGACCGCTCCACCCCCAACCACCAGATAATCGCCGGTTTGCACGGATCCGCCGACCGCCACATGTGCCACCAGCACACAATGGTTTCCAAGCCGCACATTATGGCCGACCTGCACCAGATTATCCAGTTTGCACCCCTGGCCGATGATGGTGGCGGAAAATTTACCGCGGTCCACAGTGGTATTGGCCCCAAGTTCACAATCATCGCCAATCCGCACACCACCAATCTGCGGAATTTTAATGTGCCGTCCCTGGTCAAAACGATAACCAAAGCCATCGGCCCCAATCACACATCCTGGATGCAGAATAACCCGATTCCCCAGCGTGCTGCCATCGCGCACCACCACCTGTGGCCACAGCACACACTGCTCACCTGTTTTTACGCCTGGGCCAATATAGCATTGCGCCATCAGAGTTGTTCCGGAGCCAATTTCCGCCTGTGCGTCCACCACAACCAGCGGCCCAATGCGTACATCGGCCCCGATTTTGGCGCTGGAATCAATAATGGCTGAAGGATGTATGCCCACCGGGGGTAATGGTGGTTCCGGGGCAAGTTTTCCTAGAATTTTCGCCACGGCAAGGTCGGCATTTTCCACCCAGATCACAACCTGATCCGCGCGAGGCTCCACGGCAAGGCCCGTAGTGCATACAGCACCGCCCGCCTGGCTCGCCGACAAGCGATGACCGTACACTGCCTTGCCGATAAAGGCAAGCTGCATGGGGCCAGCTCTATCCAGCGTTTCCAATCCGTCGAACGAGCGATCAATGGTCTGAAGCGATGCACCAGCGTTGTCCAACCGGCCATCACACCACTCGGCGGCCTGGCGGGCGGTGAATAACATGTGGCGTACTCCTGTCAACCTGTTTAGCGCGGCTTGGCGGTGGCATCCGGTGGATTATTTACTGGCCATGCTTTTTCTGATATTCACGATTCATCAGGTGAATGACGTTGTTTGTAATATCCAGTGAACCCGACGCATACAGAACTTTTCGTGTGGCCACTTCCTCAATAAGCTGCGAGCTTTTGGCGAAGTTATAATGTGCTTCATCTGCGGCCAGTACCAGTGCAATATGATGAGCCTTGGCATATTCCGCAATCGCCTGATTTATTTGTCGATACGTTTTTTCGCCATCCAGACGCTGCTCTTCCTGCAGGCGAAGCCGGTGATATTGCTGGAATACCTGCAACTGCACCGATGCTTTCAGCAATTTTCTGCGCTGCGCATCATATTCCTCTGATCCGGG
>JAJYPG010000085.1 GCA_021795535.1 Planctomycetota bacterium | reverse complement strand
GCGAAGCCCTTTTCAAACCATTGCGCAACGTATTGTAACGCAGACGCACTAAACCCGCCTGCGCCGCAAGAGCCATCTCGCCATGCCCGCCGTCCATACGCCCAGTACCATAAGCAGGTTCAAAAGCACCAGTGAGCGGGCAAAAACATCGCCGGTTCGGCTGAAAAGGCTGATGCGGCTGTCCAGAGGCAGGCGGCCAACAGCAAATCCCCCAACCTGATTGATCGTCCCGCCCGCGCCAACCAACTTCAGAACCTGCCCATCGGAATTAATTAAACCTGAATCTCCGCCATTGACACTCCGCGCAATTGGTACTCTGTTTTCCACCGCACGCACCTGTGCAAGCTGTAAATGCTGCGTTAGTTCCGTGTGGCTCTGATACCAGCCATCATTGCTTATGCTCACCAGAAACTGCACCCCTTTTTTACCACGCCGTGGACGGGCAAACATGCGGCACGGATGGGGCATGGCGTCTTCATAGCAGATTGGTGTGCCGAATTTCCAATGGTAAGAACCAACATGCAGCACAAAACGTCGCCATTTTTTTCCTGGCGTCAAACTGTAATCATGATTCGGCCCGTACGGTGTAAGATCCAGCAACCACTTGTGAATAAGCGGCCCGGTATGTTTGAACGGAATATATTCACCGAACGGAACCAGATGATGCTTGGCGTATGGGTGCCCCGTCAGGCCGTGCCGGGGTGTGAAGTAGACTGCAATATTCTGAAGCTTGACTGGCCGACCACTGGCGCCAAAATGAATGCCGCCGGAACCCACCAGAAAGGCCGCACCGGTTTGTCGCGACAAAGCCGCAAGCTTTTTCGCATACGCCTGATCGCGCCGCAATTCACCACGACCATGGCCCGGCATGAAATCATAGGCGGACATATTCAGCCACGCGCGGTTCAGGTCGCCGGGGACCATTGTTTCCGGCCAGACAATCAGATTCACGTGCGGATTGGCTTTGGCCGCCAAAAGCGACTGCGTGCAAAATGCGCGAAACATCGCATCTTCGTCGGCTGGAGTTTGATTGTCTTTAAGCGTCTGGGGAATGCGGCTTTCAATAACCGCCACAACCGGTCCGGGTGAGAACACCCCCTTCTGACCCAGGCGATAGCCGCCATAGACGCAGGCCGCCGCAAGAATCGCCAGGGCCGCAATGCCGGGAATTAAACGCCGCCGCGGATTATCTGCGACCGAATTTTCCCCATGTTTTAGAATGTCCACCAGTCCGCCGGCGCACAGACCGCAAAGAAAGGTTAACCCGGAAACCCCGGCTAAATCCGCACATTGCAGCAGTGGCTTGCAGGGAGCCAGGGAGGTGCCCACCATGAACCAGGAAAAGCCCGACATAAAGGTGCTGCGCACAAACTCTGCGGCAGTAAAAGCCAGGGGCACCGCCAGCAGCGCCGGTATGCGTAAACGGACAACCCACAGCCGCAGCAGGATCGCGAACATCGGAAAATAGACCGCCATATAGGCCGAAAGCCCAATATAACCGCCAATCGTAACCGGAATCAGCCAGAAACTTGCCACCATGAAGTAGATAAAGCCGCCCAGCCAAAGCAGTCCCAGTGTGCCAGCGCGGTTCGGCCGGCCAAGGATGGCCAAAGAAATCGGAGTGAGCGCAAAAAGTGCCAGCGGCCAGAATTTAATGGGCGGAAAAGCCAGCCATAGCATCAGGCAGGAAAGGAGAATCAGGAAAAAGTACATCCGCACCGAAAGCATCCGGCCATTGGCTTTGGGCGTAATGGAAGTATCCACCGGAGCTGTCGGCTTGGATGGCTTTCCCGGTGTGTTATCGCTTGTTTTTGTCGTGGTTGACATGTATCGCCTTGTTTTTTGCGTGTTCAATATGTCGCCATTGTGCATATGCGGGAAACATCACTGCGCCTCCTGCAATTGATTCTGCAAAATGGTTTTGGAGAGCAGCGTTTTTCCCGCGGCGTTTTTTAACTCCAGGGTAACATGCCGTTCACCCATCGGACCGCCGATGCGAATCCAGCCAAAGTTATGTACCAGAATTTGCGGGCCAACGCGATTCGGGTTCACATAGGTGGCCGCCTGCGCCGCGGTTACATGCCGGTCCGCCAGCGAAGAGCTGGTAAGGTCATAAAGCGGATACTGGTCAAATATTCCAGTTGTCGGACGACGAACGGTCAGCTCGCCAAACCGCCGATGGCCGGAGAGAAATATGATGCCGTTCACATTATGGGAAAAAATCCAGCGCAGCAGACCAGTCCGCTCCCGTGGAAAATCTCCCCAGCCTTCATGACCGGGATAGTTGGCCAGCATCTGATCGCCATCCACAATAAATTTGAAATCCGCCTTGCTGCGGAAAAGTCTTTTTTTCAACCAGTTGATCTGCGCTCGCCCCAGCATGACGCCGGGTTTATGCTTGCCCGCCGGCACGCGGAACGTGCGGTCGTCCAGCAGAAAAAATTCCGCGTCACCCACCGTGAAATGACAGAAGGTCGCCACGGTCGGGCCGGTGCCATACCCGGGATTCAGCCAATAGCGTTCAAACGCGATCATCGACTCGCCGGCGAAAACAAAACCCGCATTACTGTGGGGTGTGCCGAAGTCCCGGTCATCCCAGGTGGCATAAATGGGACAGGTCCGCATAAGAGGTTGAATGCCGGGAAACCGGCGGGCCTGATCATACTTTTCCAGAATAAAACGCAACGCATGAATATAAGTATATGGAAACTTCGCAAGGGTTCGCGGCAGATAGACGGAATTCCCGGCGAAAATAAAAGCACGCGGCTGTAATGCGGCGATGTTGTGCCATATCTTCACACTCGGATAACGGTTGGTATTGGCGCAGGAACCAAAGGCGAAAGTCAGGTTCCCTCCCGAACCACGTACCGGATTGGTGTGAATAATCAGCGGGGGGCCGGGCAGATCGCGTTTTTTTCCGCCAACGAAAACTCGCAGGCGATAATCCCTGTCCGGCTCCAGGCTGCCAACCGCCACAGAGGCGACAAACGGCGGCGGCCCATGCACACTGCTGCCCCACGCGGAAACTTCATGCCCGGTGTTGACATTAAACGTCTGCACATGCAGCCGATCTGAAGTATTGAGTTCCAGCCAGATCCGCGCTGAATGAGATGTCACCGAACCAATCGTGGGGCCGGCCACAATATGGCCGGCGCGGACGGCGGCAGCCGAAAAGGTTTGCAGAAAAATGCCTGACAATATGCCAACTATGAAAAATCGGTGCTTCATGTAGCAAATGTGTAGGAGAAATCCCGCGCCGCTACTGCCCTACGCGTACATCCTCCTTCAGAATCGTGCGAGAGAATTTTTCCGGAAACCGCGGAATCGCAATGCCTCCTGGCCAGGCAAGCCGCAGGCCGCCATCCGGCGATCCTGGCGATCACAAAACACCATCATTTCGACTTTACAAAACAGATGACAGTTGAAGGGGACGTTGAACGTATCAGGGTTCAAGTCAATCAAGCCGGACCCGCTCGCCTGGCCTTGGAAAATTCGGGCCAAGGGGGTGTGGTGCGCAACGCCACCGGCGGGGCGAGCAATTCGGAAATCGCAAATACCGTGCGGACATTTTGTGGGCTGGCCAGTACGCGGCGAATGACTGACCGCATGTCTTTCTCCCTGCCCATACGTGGCGAACCCATTTGTCCGTAAGCGTCCGAAATGGCTTTTGGCGATGTTGCGGTGGGGGGCTGTGCCAACGATGCGTTTTTTTGCGGCGATTTTTGCTGACTGTTCGCGAGTGGCTTGTTCTGGCGACTGGTTTGCCGACCAAGACTTGTGGCCGTCTTGCTGGTTCTTACCACCCCTGAAACCGGCGGCGGTGCGGATTGCCTTGGTGATGGGGGACGCACTGGAGCTACTTGGCGGGGGATGGGCTGTGGCTGGGGTTGCGTTTGTGCCAGCGGCGGGCGATTTTGTGCGGCGGCTGGCGCGTTGCCCGCCTGGACTGCCCGACGCCGCGCCTGTTCACGCGCAAGGTCTTGAATGGAAATGCGCCCCGCCAGAATTTCCTGGGCCAGTTGCCGCGGATCCTGGGGTAAATTTGGTGGCAAATTTGGCATAAATCATCCATTTCCAGACCCAAACACGGGATTATATCATGTGCTTGAGCGCATTTGCTTGAGCGCATTTTCGTATTTTCCGATGGCTTTTTTGGCACGCCCCTCGCCTGATTCCAGCGCGTGCCGGCCGGATTATCGTTTATGGTCCCTCTCCGCCTGGTTTATCAGACGGGTTGTTTCCACCGCCAATGGATTCGCGCATCTGGGTGTCAGCCTGAATGTTCTTCATTTTATAATAGTCCATAATTCCCAGGTTGCCGCTGCGGAAGGCTTCCGCCATGGCCAGCGGAATTTGCGCTTCAGCCTCAATTAACTTGGCGCGGTTAAACTGGGCCAAGGCCCGATTTTCCTGATCCAGCGCCACGGCCAGGGCGCGGCGTTTTTCAGCTTCGGCCTGGGCGAGCTGTTTGGCGGCCTCGGCCTGCACAATCTGAAGTTTGGCTCCCACATTTTCGCTTACATCCACATCGGCAATATCGATGGATAAAATCTGGAAAGATGTGCCAGCGTCCAGGCCATTGGCCAATACCGCCCGGCTGATCATGTCCGGGCGTTCCAGAACATGCTTGTAGGTTTCCGCGGAGCCAATCGCGGCAACAATTCCCTGACCCACACGGGCGACAATGGTTTCCTCGCCGGCTCCGCTGACAAGCTGGCGCATGTTGGTACGCACCGTCACGCGGGCCTTGACTCGCAACTGAATGCCATCTTTGGCGACGCCATCGTGCGTTTGTGCTCCGCTATTGGCGTTGGGAACATCTATGACGCGGGGGTTGACGCTGGTCTGCACGGCATCAAGCACATCACGACCGGCAAGGTCGATGGCGGCGGCCTGATCCCACGGCAGATCAATCGCGGCGCGATGCGCGGCGATCATGGCGCGGACCACATTGGGAATATGTCCCTGAGACATATAGTGGGATTCCAGTTGTTTGGTCTCTATGCTGATGCCAGCCTGCGTGAGGGTAATTTTCGCCTTTACTATAACGGCCGCATCCACCGGACGAAACCGCATCCCAATAAGTGTGAATATGCTGATGTCCGCCCCGGCGGAAAGCGCCTGAATCCATAGGCCGAACACTTTGGCGACTGTAATAAACACCACAATGAATATGACAACAACAACGGCAAGCACCGCAAGCAGCAGGATGCCGCCAACACTATCGGCCGCCACAAAGGTTCCGCCGTACCGCAAAATATGACTCATCAATATATTCATAACTACAACCACCAAAAAAGGAATTCACGAAAGGTTTTCAACCATTGACGTAAACGATAGGCTTGTGGAGTGGGGCTGTCAAACCTTCAACGGCGGCGCTGGCACAATCATGCCAAAGGTTATTTTTTGTCGGGACAGGAGCGGAACAACCCGCGAAAACCCTAAAGAAATGGCACTTTCAAAATCTGACGCAGCAAAATCCGCGGCATTTCAACTTGGTTCCGATTTGGCCATGATTGTAGACCGTTGGCCATCGCTACCCGAACATATCAAACCGGCGGTTTCGGCGTTGATAAAGTGCCAGAGCCGCGGATAATCGTTTGCATGTACCCCAAAGGTATGTACATGGACTTTTTACCGATGTCAATTGGTCCTCCACCGTTCAGCTGCCTTTTCGTTGGAATGCGGTGCCCTACTCAAAGGGTTCCGACACCACATTATGGTATCCAGCATGTTTGCAGATGTCGCCGTTTATCGTTCCGTAGTCGGTTTACGTCCCTGTTCGGCCAGAAGTTGCTGCAAGTGGGCCAGTTGCTTGGCGCTGGCAGACCCTTCAATCGCCCGCACCGCAATTTCCTGTACCTGAGCATACGCCTTTTCCGCCTGTCCCAGCAACTTGGTCAAACGCTCGGCCTGCTCTGCAACCTGTTGCTCCAGCGAAGCGATCCGCGTACTCTGCACATTCTTCTGGCCTTCAAACTCCTGTTTTAACAGTTGCTCGCGCGCTGTGGCCTCCTGCTGCAGGCGTGCGGTTGTCTCTTTGATTGCTTTGGCGGTTATTGCGTCCAACTCCTTCGGGAACGCCTCCACCTTTTGCCGTAGTTCATTTACTTCCTGTTCCTGGCTCTTGATCGTCTGCTGGCGCTGGGCAAGGTCCGCCTCCAATTTAGCCTTGCGTTCATCCCATTCTTTTTGAACCTTGGCCATCTGGTCCGCGAACTGATCCTTCGCCTGCTGCTGTTCGCGCGAAAAACTGTATCGATACTCTTCCTTCTCCAGATCG
>JAJYPG010000084.1 GCA_021795535.1 Planctomycetota bacterium | reverse complement strand
ACAGTGGATGATCGGTTTTGGCATTCTGGGACTAATTGTTGGCTTGATCTTTTGCGGATTTTACTGGCAGCAGATAAGTCAGGCTCTGGTGGGAACTTCGCCGTCGAAAACAATCAAAATGGCGATTGCACCCAAAATTCCCAAAGTGGTCTCGGTGGTACTGCCGCGCGTGGCCAGCGTTAAAATTTCAATTCCGCCCGCACTTGGCAAATCGGTTCGCGTCGTCAGCCCGCGGAAAGCGGCACCGGTTCGTGCCGCCAAGCCCGCTTCAGCGCCAGTTCCGCGAAATTCGCCCAAAGCCGCGTCAACTCCTCTCGCCAGACTGGATCTGGACCATCCCTTTTTTCAAACGATTAAAGGGCCGCTTCCACCCCTGTTCCATCTGTCCATCGCCAAATAACCCACCTTGTTCTTGTCATATCCATCAATTGTGATGGATGGTTGATTCTGTTGGTCTGACGGCTCGCAGATTTTGCCGGTTCTTATCCGTGCCCGTGCGCCGCATCATATTTTTCGGCGGTCATGAATGCGGAGAAGTCCTTCTGGCCGGTCTTTACGCGAATGAGCCAGCCCAACTCATAAGGGTCCTGATTCAGAAGAGACGGATCATCTTTTACTGCCTGGTTCACGGCCATAATTTCGCCATCCAGCGGGGCATAAATTTCACTTGTGGCTTTGACTGATTCCACCTCGCCAAATGCCTTGCCGGCCACCACCGGTTTTCCCACCGCGGGCATCTCCACAAACGTGACATCGGTCAGTTCGTCAACCGCGAACTTGCTTATACCTATCAGTACGCCATCGCCATCCGGCTTGATCCATTCATGTGTGCTGGTGTAAAAACGATCCGAAGGTGATGACATATCTATTTTCCTGCATAATAGTCGCGTTGCGACCCAAACAAAAACCGCCGGACTTTCCGGCTTAACCCCGGAATAATAAACCGGAACCGAAAAACCGCATACTACGTCGGGCGTTGGTAAAACGGCAAGGCCGTAACGGTCGCTCCAACCGGTGTGCCGCGCAAATCAACCGTTAGTGCGGTTCCCATTCCCGCACATTCTTTCGCCACATAAGCCATGGCAATCGTGCGGCCCAGCGTGGGGCTGGATGTTCCGCTGGTTACCACACCCACCGCTTTGCCGCCGGCCAATACTGTCATGCCCTGTCGCGGAGTGCGTGGACCATCAACCGCCAACCCAACGAGTTGCCGCACCGGACCAGTCTGCCGGATTTTGGCCAGCACATCCGATCCAATGAACGTTTTGTCCTGTGCGACCGCCCACCCCAGACCTGCCGAAACAGGGTCTGTATTTTCATCCAGTTCATGTCCGTAAAGCGGCATGCCCGCCTCCAGACGCAGGGTATCGCGACAACCCAGACCCGCGGGCTGGAACGGAGCATCCGCCGGGTCTTTCCCCTGCTTGAATAAAAAACCCATGGCCATTTGTGCCGCAGTGTTGCCGCAAATAATTTCCACGCCATCTTCGCCGGTATAGCCGCTGCGAAATACCGTGAAGGTAAAAAACAAATAGCGCTGCACCATGCAGTGATACCGTTTAAGAGAAGAAACCGGTTCGGGCAGAAGGTCGTCAAGCAGGGCAATGACTTTAGGTCCCTGCACGGCGACCATCGCGGTCTGCATGGTTTCATCTTTAATGGTGACGGCGAAGCCACCGGCATGTCGGGCAAACCATGCCAGAAGTTTTTCCCGGTTGGAGGCATTACAGACCATCAGCCAATGCTTTTCAAAACGGGAAACAATCACATCATCCAATATGCCCCCCTGTTGGTTACAGACCAGGCAGTAACGTGATTGCCCAACCACGGCATCGCTGATTTTCCGCGTTAACATGTATTCAAGAAAATCTGTTGCACCGGTCCCGCGGAATTCCACCCGCCCCATGTGCGACACATCAAAAATGGAGGCACCGCTTCGCGTCTGGATGTGTTCCGGAATAATGCCTTTGTAAAGCAGGGGCATTTCCCAACCGGCAAAATCCACCATTTTTGCGCCGGCACGCTGGTGTAAATCATAAAAGGGGGTTCGTAACAATTTTTTCGTTTCGCTCACACATTATCCTTAAACCAGGCAATGCTGATGAGCATAATGGCTCGCGGCGATTGTGGCAAAGGGTGCGTCATTTCTAAACACAACAAGGGTGTGTCATTTCCTGTGTTGCGAAGATTTTGCTCCACAGGTCATGGTTGCGGGTTATCGCGCTGCTGGCCGGGCTTCCGGCCTTCGTGCGATTCAATTTCGCTTAAATAGGCCAGCGTTCGTTCCAGTTGTCCCTTGAGATGGCGTACACGCAGCAGACTTTTCACACGGGTAAGAAGTTCAAGTTTGTTAATGGGTTTGGTAAGAAAATCGTCGGTGCCGCTTTCCACCCCGCGTTCTATATCGCCAAGTTCATTCAGCGCGGTAACCATCAGAATGGGTATTTCGCGGGTCTTCGGGTCGGCTTTCAAACGCCGACAAACCTCAAAGCCACTTATTTTAGGCATCATTATATCTAAAAGTATTAAATCAGGCATGATGCGGGGTACCTTGGCCAGTGCGTCCATCCCATCCACGGCCACATGGGTGATGCAATTCAAGGTTTCCAGATAGGCTTGAATAAGTTCCACATTCTGCGGATTATCATCCACCACCAGCACGGTGCTGCGTGGCAGGTGCGTATCGTGGCTGGTGGGACCCGTGGTCATAAAACACTCCAGAATCAGACGAATTCCTTCAGGCAGCTCCGCTTGGCTTCAGGCCTGATTATCTATTCTCGCAGCCATTTGTTCAATGCCGCATGCCAACCCATCGCACCACGGTTTATGCTCTCCGCTTTATCCGCATGGGAAAATAAATTTCACGCATGCCTCTACTTGGAAGCCCCTGTGTTCCGGCCCGGCAGGAATTCGCGCAGAGTTCTGTTTTATGGTCACACCCGCATACTTTGCGCAATGTGCGGATCAAACACAGCCAAAACGCAGCAGGCATTAACCTGGCTTGCGAGCCTTGGGCTTGCGATAGTATTTCCCCTTGCGCACATCATCCGCCTTCATCGCCGCTATTTCCGCAGCCAGTTCCGGGTCATCCTGTACCGGCGGCAGTGTGCCGGGCTGAACCGGTGATTCCGGCGGATGGGCCGTGGATCGGGCGAAAGCGGTGGAAGCCTCTGGAGCTTCGGTGGGGGGCTCGGAGGGAAGAATAAGCGGTGGTCGGTCGATAAACGGTTCGCTGCGCGGGGCTTTCTGCACCATTTGCCATATCCCCTCCAACAGGGGGCGAAGACCCGTTCCCGTGGCCGCACTGATCGCCATAATATACTTTCCCGGCAGGGCGGTACGCAGGTCGGCCAGGGCTTCAGGCGCACCGGTTAAATCCATCTTGTTGGCCACCAGAATTTCCGGTTTGGTCGCCAGCCGCGGACTGTAGCGGAAAAGTTCCTCACGAATGGCCAGATACGCATCAATTGGTTTTTGGCCATCCAGTGGCAGAATATCCACCAAGTGAATCAGTACACGCGTGCGTTCAATATGCCGCAGAAATTCCAGACCCAGTCCGGCCCCGTCATGTGCGCCTTCTATAAGGCCAGGAATATCCGCTAGAACCAGGCGTCGGTCCGCATCCAATTCGGCAATGCCAAGCTGCGGCTTAAGTGTGGTAAACGGGTAGTCGGCAATTTTGGGCCGCGCCGCGGAAAGGCGTGAAAGCAGAGTTGATTTTCCCGCATTGGGCATGCCGATAAAGCCTACATCGGCAATCAGGCGGAGTTGCAACTTCACTCGCCGGGCCTGGCCTGGCTGGCCTGGTTCGGCGAAATCTGGTGCCTGCCGGACGGAATTCATAAAATGCACATTACCCCGGCCACCCTTGCCGCCGGCGGCTATTAAAACCTTACGTCCGGCGGGTGTCAGGTCCGCCACCAGCAAATTACTATCACAATCATAAACCAGTGTGCCGGGGGGCACGCGAATAATTAAATCATTTCCGCGTCGGCCATCCTTCTTTTTGCCCAAGCCGGCTTCCCCATGACCGGCATTCCAATGGTGTTTTCCAACCATATCCAGAAGGGTGTCCACTCCGTCAACCGCTTCAAGATAGACGTTTCCGCCATTGCCTCCATCGCCGCCATCCGGACCGCCATGTGGTTCAAACTTTTCCCGTCTCATGCCCGCGCAGCCATTGCCGCCGTTGCCCCCAAGGAGTTGAATTTCCGCTTCATCAATAAACATAGGTATTCGTTCTTCCTGCGTTTTTCCGCATGTTATCAAGCACGATATTGCGTTTTGGGGTCCGTAAACGATTCTGGCATACCCGCTGAATAATTATAACCGATTGGCCGGTGCGAGGCGCGGCAGGCTCCGGGAAAGAGGCGCAGTGGACCGAGGATCAGGAGAACCGGGCACACCCGGAGAACTCCGCTTTTATTCATCAAGCCCCAATGGCCTTGCGCCAGTAATCCAATCCTCGGGCCATCGCCATTTCCACCCATTTGCTAAAAGGAGCGGTCACTTCATCAAGGCTGTTGTTAAGGGTAAAATAGAATGGTTCATCCACTACTGGGTTAATATTTCCAATCAAGGCTTGCTCGGAATCAGCGGATGGCCGTGTGTAGACCATGGCCGAGCAAACCAGCACTCCAGTGGGATACTGCCCCATGCCATGAAATGCAAACAGAACTTCGACCCGTGTGGTAGTGGTAATGGTAAGACTGGACCAGGCTTGGAATACTTGCCGATTGGCATAATAGCCCAGAGTCTTGGCACATTGCACAATCTGATAAGAGTTATATGTCGCTCTGGCATCCTCACGCGGGGCATGATTGAAAAAGGCGTTGAAACCAGCTCCTTCGGTCTCAATAGCCTGATGAATTTCCCTCGCGATATCTTTTAACTTTATATCCAACTGCGCCTGTAACGTATCGCACGCGGACAACAGTTGTTTCGTTCGATCCTGGCGTTGCTTTCCGAGTTTGGTTTTAACGGCTGCCAATGTAGTCCGCAAGGTGAGCGACTCATGAAGGGGATCCTCGCTGAGGCTGAAAGCCTTGCGAATCGATAATGTCTGTAGCGAGGAGAATAGATCAATCAATGGTGCCAGGTCGCCACCATCCGCCGCGCGCAGGGCGTTGACATATTTCGCCCGCTCCGCGCGCGTGACCACCAGCGGAAACCAATTAGCCTTCAGCAAGACCAGCGTGGCCAGACAGCGCGCCACGCGCCCATTGCCGTCAGTAAACGGATGGATCAATGTAAACCTGTGGTGCAACCAGGCAGCCCCTATTTCCGGCGGAACGTTCAGTTGTTCATGCGCCGCATGCATTTTCAGCAGGCGATCCATCTCCGCCTCAACATGCTCGGGGGGACAAAATTCAAAGATAAAGCCATCCGGGCCTTCCACGTTATTTTTAAGAGTCTTCCACTTTCCGCGCGGCAATTCCCGTATGACCCGCTGGCCAAGGGTGTCTATGGCGTCATAGTGCGGTTGGTTTGCGGTGAGAACAGAATGCAGTTCACAAATATATGATTTGCTCAACTTCCGGCTTCCGGAAATAAATTGATACAATCCCTCAATCGCGTTGAATTGGTCGCGAATGACGGCGACCACCTCTTGCGGAGATCGGTCCGTGTCGTCACTGGATATAAACGCCGCATCGAGTCCCTGTTCAATCAGTGTTTTTGTTGCCCCGTCGCTAAGTGAATACAGCCGTTCCAGAATTCCGGTTTCAATGGCCCATTGCCGCCGCAGGTGTAACAGGAATTCAACATAAACCTTGGTTTTCTGCAATTCCACTGCTCTGGCCTGCCAGGCGTGAATCAGAGTTTCCGTCTGGTTGTTACGCAGATGTTGCCAATCGGGTGATAGGTCTTGAATTTCCGACCAGTATTTTGCGGTTGGTTCTGTCATACATCCCCTAGGTAAAATAAGTAATGTTGATTTTAATCGATTGGCTTGCCATTCGCCAAAGTGGCCGTATCCCGAACCCTTTACCGGGCGGCACGGGCATCATGCCGGAGTGGTCCGGACCATGGGCTGTTGGTCCTGAGGAATTCAAAATTTAATTCAAAATTTAATTGCTTCACTTTGCCCTGCATAAGCGGTATAATCCACTATGGAATTTGCTCCGTATGGAGTGGCATTTTTAAGGAGTATGACAGTATGGCAATTATGCTTAGCGAGTCAGCGGCCAAGGAAATCAAGACCATCATTAAGGACCAGGGGCTTTCCGAAGCGGCCGCTTTGCGCGTTGGCGTTAAGGGCGGTGGATGTTCCGGCTTCAGTTATGTGCTGGA
>JAJYPG010000083.1 GCA_021795535.1 Planctomycetota bacterium | reverse complement strand
GGAAACTCTGCCTGATCCAAAATGCAAGGCCCGCATTCCCAGCACGTGGCTCAAGCAGGGATGGTCGGCGGATATTCAAGTCGCTTAAAGATGATGTCCCGCGGTCAAGTTCTCTAAAAAAATAAATTCATCAATGTGTGGCGGATTTGTCAGGCTGGCAGCTTGACACAAATCGGCAATGATATAAAGCGGCCCCGGCCCTGCTTGTTCGGGGATTGGGAAGCCGCTTTGGTTACTTATGTTTATATCTTAATTAAATATATGAATCAATGTTTGTTGTCGGAATCGTGGCGGCGCATGTCTATTCATTGTCATTAAGCCGGTCCAGCAGTTGACGCAGCTTCCCTGGCACTCGCCGATTAAACTGAAATACCAATCGGACGTATTCCGGCAGCGGAGCCGGGGATGGTTCGGCCTCCGCACCGGCCAGACGAAATTCTCCGCCGGGACGAAGCAAATCGGCAAAATCCTTCTGAATGGCACGAAACTTTTCCGGGCTGGGGGCCTGTGCCAGCCGCAGAATCAGATCATCATGGTGGTAACGCATGGAATGGTAATTGCTGTAGAACTTCGCGATATGTCTCGCCGCTTCGTCCGCATCCGTGGTGATGGTCCACAGGGTCATATCCTCTGGCGAAATAAATCCATTGCCCAGAAGGCTTTCGCGTATAAAATTTTCCCATCGCCGCCAGTAATTGCCGCCCGGATGTTCCAGAAGAACAATGGGCATCGGGTCCGCCCGGCCAGTGGAGATCAGTGTCAACACTTCAAAGGCTTCATCGTGGGTGCCAAAGCCGCCGGGAAACAGCGCCACCGCGTGGGTTTCCTTCAGAAGCATCAGTTTTCGCGAAAAAAAGTAGCGGAAATGCGCGAGTTTTTCATCTCCGGCGATGATTGAATTCGTGGCCTGTTCAAAAGGCAGTTTGATGGCAATCCCAAAAGAATTTGCCTGCCCGGCCCCTTGATGCCCCGCCTCCATAATTCCGCCGCCCGCACCGGTTATAACCATGTACCCCGCACCAGATATCCGTCGACCAAATTCCGCAGCCAGTTCGTAATCCGGGTCTGTTGTGGGTGTGCGAGCAGAACCAAATATGCTTACTTTTCGCTGGCCCTGATAGGGACGAAACACCTTGAAACCATATCGCAGTTCTTTAAGTGTCCGGAGCACCAGCTTGTTATCAGCGCGGCCAGGGCTGTCTTTCACCAAGCGAAGCGCCGCGTAAAGAACTTCCGCCGCCAGTTCCGGATCATCTATTTCGCCTGAATCGGCAATAATCTGCTGACATTGCGTCAATAACGTCGTTTCCGCTGCATTCATCCGCATTTTCCGCTGCAATCCTAATCTGTTCGATTTTCGGATTTTTCGCCCGAAAAACGGTATTTTATCACATTTCCCCATCGCTTATGGATGCTTTCGCCATCGCTTGCGAGAGGACCTTCGGCAGGAATATTATCGGCTCGCCGTTAAGGTTTCATCAAACGTAACCGTTGACAAACCAAAAAAGCTATATTCATCTGTGACCAGCGTTAATTGTAATTACTTCCCACTTTTACATAGTATATCCACGCTATAACCTGTCCGCCCAGCCGCACGCCCTCAACTCGCCGCCACGGCATGTCGGAGCGAGAGCATTCGGCGGTCTTCGACCGGCGACATGTTTGAAACGAAGGGTTCCGCCCTCTCCTTTGCCCGCAGGACAAAAAAATGTAAACGCACTCTTATCGCGGTTGCGGGACGATTCCCCGCAAAGGCTCGATTTTGGCCGCGGAAACCGCAGTCAAATATCGCTTGATAAATATCATCGTCAAGAATTTCGTAAATATAAATATGCCAGGTTTGTGGTTCATTCGCAACTGGTTATAATGCTATTTCAATCGGGATGGGTGTTGCCTCATCCCTTGGCGTCCCTTTGGGAGTTCGACGTGCGGCTTTTGCGAAAAAATGAGCAGAGCTATGCGGAGGCATAAGTCTTACAGACTCACGCCTCCATTGCCGTCCTCCAGACGGGCGGGACACCCCGTTGTCCCGCAGGCGCACCACGCGGTGTGTCATCACGAGGGTTTTATTTCCCCCTTGTTATGAGTCACACCAGGTATGGTGTGGCGCTGTTTTCACCCTGGCTGGCGTTGCCCCCGGGGTCGTCGTCCGCAGCCTTAGGCTGTTTGGCCAGGGTTGACTTTGTACCAGGCTTTTAGAGCCAGGTTCGGGTCTGATTTTCATTGGTTTTTGTTCGCATCATTCCGCGGGCGAAAAATGAAAAATCAACCGGTCCGTACAACCGTGGCGGGCAAAACTTTGGCGGCTCGTGCGCCGCCGGGGGGCATGAAAAAGCCCCGGATATTATGAATTCCGGCATGGAGCCGGCATACAACATTAGAGGCATGAAACGAACATGAACCAGGATTTGCTCCGCATTGTGGATTCCATCGCGCGCGATAAAAACATTGAAAAAGATTCCATCTTTGTCGATATTGAAACTTCGTTGCTTTCCGCCGCCCGGAAATTTTACGGTGAAGCCGACGATGTGCTTTGCGCCATTGACCGCATGACCGGCGATATTGAAGTACGGAAAAACGGCACGCTTATTGACTATAAGGAATTCGGACGCATTGCGGCACAAACCGCCAAACAGGTACTGATACAGAAAATCCGCGAGGATGAACGCGGCAGCATTTACGAGGAATTTTCCGAACGCAAAAATCAGATCATCACCGGCACCGTCGCTCGTGCGGAAGGAAATATTTTATCCGTGAGCCTGGGCCGCTGCGAAGGCTTTATGCCGCGCAGTGAACAAATTCCTGGCGAATCGCACAAGCCCGGCGAACGTATCCGCTGTCTGGTGCTGGAAGTCCGCGATGTGGGCAGTCAGGTAAAAATTATTCTATCGCGTTCGCATCCGGACTTCATCAAGCGTCTGTTTGAACTGGAAGTTCCTGAAGTGCAGGAAAAAATCATTGAAATTCGCGCCCTTGCCCGCGAGGCCGGCTACCGCACCAAAATCGCCGTTTCATCCATTGACACTAAGGTTGATTGCGTTGGCGCGTGCGTGGGCGTACGGGGCAGCCGCATTAAGAATATTGTGGATGAACTCGGCGGCGAAAAAATTGACATTGTGCGCTGGAATGAATCCAGCCAGGTGCTGATAACCAATTCACTCAAACCTGCGGAAATTATTGAAATCGCGCTGAATTTTGAACTCAACCGCGCTACCGTTGTCGTAAATGAGGATAAGCTTTCCCTGGCCATTGGCAAACGCGGACAGAATGTGCGGCTGGCCGCTCGCCTGACCGGCTGGGATATTGATATTCTCACGCCATCTGAATACAGCAAGGGGCTGGATGATCTGGAAAAGATCATGAAAACCATTGAAGGCGTGGATGACAAATTTGTGGACCGTCTGGTGGCGCTGGGCATTATTAATCTGCTGGACATGGAAGAGGTTGGTGTTGAACCGCTGGTGAAGGAACTGGAAATTACGCCGGAGCTCGCCGCCAATGTGCTGGGCACAGCGCGCGTTGCGGCTGTAAAAATTGCCGAAGAGGATGTGGTGCGCAAATCCGCCGAGGCACAAGCCGCCCGTGCCGAAGCCGCCGCCACAGCCATGGCTCTGGCTGGTCCCGCAGGTGAAGCACCGGCCGACGGTAGTGAAGAAGAACCCCATGCCGCGGAAGCGGAACCAGCCGCCAACCCGGCTAACCAGACTGATAATCCGGTGGTCTAGACCGCCGCGTTGCGGGGCCTGAATCGCTGGTGGATGGGAAAGAGAGATTAGTGGCCTTGTTCGTGGCTTTCCGCCGCGAAACTTTGCGATCCGACAGGGTATCCTTAGAGGATATCGTGACGATATACCGGATCGGGGCTGACCATGGTTTCCAGCGGCAAACTGCCGTACCTGCGCGTGCGGGGACACCGCTGGAGACTGACATGATACGGGGTGCCCTGACCAAGCCGACTAACTAAACGGTGTGGCACGGCCCTCTTTCGTTGGAGCGTTCATTGAGCACGACCAAGAGCACGACCAAAAGCACGACCAAAATACACCAACTGGCTAAAGAGCTGGGTGTTGAAAGCAAAACCATTGTCGATAAATGTCAGGCCGAGGAAATTCCGGGCATTAAGGACTATCGCAGCTCCGTGAGTGTGGGCTTGGCGCAGACGATCCGCGAATGGTTCAGCGAAGGGTCTCTGAAGACCGCAGTGGAAAAAGCCGCTCATGTTGACGTTGAGAAAGCTAAAAAGAGAACCGCTCAGAAAAGTCGCTCCGGTGCGCACAGCGCCGAGTCACAAAGCCACGATGAAGGCGATGACAACACAGCCACTATGACCGAAGAGGATCCAACCCAGGCCGAAAAAGTTGGCGAATCGTCTGATACTCGGGAATCTCAAGAATCTGTGGAAACGGATCAAGCTGCATCGTCACCATTGCCACGCCGCCGTCGGGGTCGCCAATCCAAGTCCGAAAAGACTTCTGAGTCTCATGAGACTGATGCCGCCGAAGCGGATGGCGCATCGACGGACCAATCAGAATTACCATCATCCGAATCCCCCGATTCCGACCAAGGCGTAAATGTTCATGATGAGGAAAGTCACACGACCGCCTTGGAAACCCACGCCACCGCCTCGGAATCGCCAACAGCGGAAATGCCCGTGCATACCACCCCGGCCGTAGAGGTGCCGGCTCATCCGGTGCGTACAGCGCCCAAGGCGGATAAACACGATACGCATAAAACTCATAGTGCTCATGGCGACCATGGCCATGCCGGACATGCGGCGGCCACCCACGATTCAGCAACACCCGCGCACTCCGGTGGAAAATCCACCGGCGATTCGGATGCCAAACCTGTTATGGAGGTACCGGTTAAACCGGTGCGACCCACCACTCCCATTGTGGCGCGCGGTATTCCCAATGTTGTGCAACGGCCCGTTGTTTCGCCAGCGGGACATCGCAATGTACCCGCACCAGCGCAGCTTCAAGGCCCCAAAGTTGTTCGCGTGGAAGCCCCGGACAACGTGGCGGCACCGCGGGCGCGACCACGACCGGCCCAATCGCCATCCATCGGTGGTGGTCCGGCCATGGGACGCGGCGGTTTACCCATTCCCACATCCGGCAGCGGCTATAGGGGTAAAGGCAGAACCGGTGGCTCTTACGTTGACGAAGAGGAAGCCGCCGCCAAAGCCAAAAGCAAAGCCAGCCGACGCAATACCGGTCGCACGGGAGATGCCGGCATAGACCTTATTCGCGAATGGCGCGAGGCGGATCTGCTGGACCGGGCGGAGCGACTGGCATCGGCCACCGGCGGCATGTTGCGCAGCCGCCGCCGACAGTTGAATAAATCCCAGGCGCGGGCGGCGCAGGCTCATTCGCCCACAGCGAGGCCATCCGTTGTTGAAATCATTCCACCACTTACTGTCCGTCAGCTTTCCGAAGCCATGGGCGTAAAATCAGGTGAATTGCTGAAAAAGCTTATGGCCCAGGGTGCCATGATCACGGTCAACCAGACGGTGGATGCCGATACCGCCCAGATGCTGGCGATAGATTTTGGCATTGAACTGGTGATTAAGAAGAAGGAATCACTTTATGCCGCGCTGGAACGGCAATACCGTGAAAAAGCGGAAGGTGCCGAAAAAGTGCAGCGTTCCGCGATTGTTACCGTGCTTGGTCATGTGGACCATGGAAAAACCAGCCTGCTGGACAAAATTCGCTCCACACAGGTGGCCGCGGGCGAGGCTGGCGGAATCACCCAGCATATTGGCGCTTATACCATTACCGTGACAGGTTCCGATGGTAAAACCAAACGTGTCACCTTCCTGGACACCCCCGGCCACCAGGCGTTCACCGCCATGCGTGCCCGCGGGGCAAACCTGACCGATGTGGTGGTGCTGGTCGTCGCTGCGGACGACGGTGTGATGCCGCAGACCATTGAATCAATCAACCACGCCAAGGCCGCCGGAGTCCCGATCGTCGTGGCGCTAAACAAAATTGACAAACCCGAGGCCAACGCCAACAAGGTTCTCGGACAGCTTGCCGAACAGGGCCTTAATCCGACCGAATGGGGTGGCGATACCGAAGTGGTGCGCACGAGTGCCA
The DNA here is from genome assembly GCA_021795535.1 of Planctomycetota bacterium. Next base: position 200 of record JAJYPG010000083.1, on the reverse strand, counting down.
TGACCGGACTGGGCGTGAAGGAACTTATTGAATATCTGGACTATATTGCCCAGTTGCGCGAGCTTAAAGCCTCGCCAAGTCTGCTGGCCCGCGGTTCGGTTATTGAATCGTTCATGGATCCCCTGCGCGGCGTTGTGGCCCGCATTATGGCTCAGAACGGAACACTGCGCATTGGCGACCCGATAGTGTGCGGACCCGCC
>JAJYPG010000082.1 GCA_021795535.1 Planctomycetota bacterium | reverse complement strand
TGGCTGACAATATGGCGACAACGTGCCCAAGGCCCCGCAGCCGAAGCTGGCGATGGCGGCTTTTTATTCATGTTGTTCGCCGGTTGGTCCGTCCCTTCGGGCGACCGCCCGGTGGCGGTAACTGGTTGCATGAAAGACTAACGCCGAAGAAGCGGATTTGTTGTGCCCGAACGGTATTTTTTACAGAAATATCACGCCGAGTCACGGGTGACAACCGGATAGTTTTCGCGTTCACCCAAACCGGTTACAGGATAGTCTTTGCGGAGCGCATGAGGCTTGAAGCCTTCCCATGTAAGAATACGCCGCAGGTCCGGATGGCCGATGAAGCGAATTCCAAACATATCATAGGCTTCACGTTCCAACCATTCGGCACCGGCAAACAGCGGCACAAGAGAATCGACCTCCAGCTCATTTTCATTGGCGAAAACGCGCAGAATAACGCGCGGAGATCCGGCACCCACGCTGGTTAAATTGTAAAGCAGACCGAAACGCGGTTTATCCCAACTGGGGTAATTGAGATAATCAACACAGGAAATATCGCAGAGCATGTCATATTGCAAAGAGGGATCGTCGCGCAGAAAGCGAACAATTTCTGTCAGATTCTCACGGGGAATTGCAATCTGAACCTGCCCGTGAAAATCAGCCCCTTTGAACGTCAGTTGAGGAAACTTTGCTTTCAGTGCCTTGGCGGCTGGATGATCAATGGCCATAAAGAACCTCTGTTAAACCCCGTTAAATCTTTTCCATCCGGCATGCCCCCCCTATCCGGGGAAACCAATTCCGTTCGATACGCGAGATTATAGGATAGAGCCGCCAAAGAGCCAAACGCAAAACCATCGCGGAATCGTCCTTATTGCATCAGAACCTTGTTGGCGTATATAATGTTCAATTCGGTTGAGTCCGGGAGTGGAACCTCTCTGGCGTCAAACGAAGTCAGGCCTTTTGTTGCTGGCCATTGAGGGCCGCCAACCGGCTTAGGAAGAAACGATGTTTCGAGGAGTTGTCTCACCATGCCACATGTGATTACCGAGCCATGTATCGGTACCAAAGACACGGCCTGCGTGGCCGTATGCCCAGTGGATTGCATTCACCCCCGTAAGGATGAAGGGGAATTCACACCGGCAACACAATTGTATATTGATCCGGACACCTGCATTGATTGCGGGCTGTGCGTGGATGAATGCCCGGTTAAGGCTATTTTTCCCGAGGACGATGTTCCCAAAGAATGGGGAAAATATATCGCCATTAATTCCGAGCATTACAAAAAATAAGTTCCACTCAAAAGTCCATCGCCCGGCAAATGATGTCATTTGCCTGGTTTAGCGGTGGTGTTGAGTGGAAGAATTATGACTTTGGTCTCTTTTTTTGCGTTTGTTACCGGGCATGTGATCTGTATTTGACAGAATCACCCATCGCCGACGTTCCCGCATGGCGTTCATGCGGGAAAATAATGTCGGGTGCGTGCCCGGTTTAGAATAGGAATCTGTTCATGCCTCCCAAAAGCAAGCCCCGTTTTCAATCTTTCGCCCGTCCGAAAATTCGCATTGCCAAAACCAGTTCCACGGGCAAGGTCTATGTAGATTACAAAGACATTGAAACTCTGAAAAAAATGCTTTCCATCAATGGCAAAATTCAAGGCCGCACCCGCACAGGTGCTGCGGCGTTTGAACAGCGCATGATTACCGATGCCATCAAACGGGCACGGTTCATGGGTTTGCTGCCATTTGTCGGCAGCAGTCAGCCGGGCTGATTTCCCGCGGGGAAACAAAATACTTTTCGGCCATAAGAGCCTCAAGCCGGGTAATGTGCCTGGCTGACCGATTCAAGTTGTGTTGGTCTTTTCCGGTGGCAGCTTGGCCTTTCGGCATTTTATGCAAATGGGCATTTTTCCCATTTTCAACTGTTTCGACATGCGCATAAATTTGGATTGCACACACCAAGACATCAACATTTTTTGGTGTGGTCACAGAGTTGGAATAAATCCAGTGACTCGCCAGAAATATGACGCCTGCGGTCAAATTCCGGGAAACGCCCCCCCTGTAAAAAAACGGGCGGTACACGGATGGTGGGAATAAATTGGGAAGATGTTACACTACCTGCCAGCTATTATTCGCATCACCGGTGGAAAGAATTTCGCCTGCGTTGCCGTCCGACATTAATTTGTGCATTGTCGGCTGGGAGTCCCGCAGCTTAATGGCACCAAATTGCGGATATTAAATGAATCGAAACGAAAGGAAACGGAACATGGTTAATTGTCTGACAACAGGAAACACGCTTCCAGGCAAGCGCCGCACTATGGCCGCAACATCCATCGCGAAACTCGCGATGGTGGCGGCATTTGCCATAACATGCACCGGGTGGGCAAGCGCCGCGGTGGTACCGTCAACAAATATCTGTACCATGCTGCCGGCCAAAAGCAGTGCGGTAATCATCTTCCGTAATCCTGCGGCTTTGGATCGAAAAATAGTTCAGATGGAGCGTGACCTGAAAATTCCGATGCAGCAGGATCCCCTGCAATCCACCGAAAATTCCATGAATTTGATTGGAAACATCAAGGAAGATCAGCCCGCCGCCGTGGTTATGCTGGACCGTCCGAAGGGAAGCATAGAGCCAGCGTCGCAATGGGCGGTGGTGGCGGTTGCGGTGAAAAATTATGCCGCGATGCAAAAAAACTACCAATGCGGCACGGCACAAGATGGCATCAATTCGGGCCAGGACCCCAGCGGAAACCCCATTTTTATAGCCCAGGAAAATGGGTATGCCCTTCTTTCGCCCGTGAAGCAGGCGCTACAGGCGTTTATTGCCAACAAACAAATGCTCTCAAGCACTCTAAGCCCAACGTACAGCCGCGCTATAGAAAAAAATGATGTGAGCGCCTATTTGAACATGAGCATACTTGGCCCCGGAGCCAAGGCCGAACTGGATGCGTATTTTCAGATGATGCTCGGTTTTGAGGCCAGCGATCCATCCCAAGCCGATGCGCTGGTCACGCAGTTGGGTTTCGAGCGGTTAATCGGTCAGTTTCTGACCAATTCGCGACGACAATTCATTGGAATTCATATTACCAACCGCGGCATTACGCTCCAGAATTCCGGAGATATGAAGCCGGGCACACCGATGGGGCAACTGGTCGCCGCGCAGCCGACACTTGAGGCTTCTCCACTTGGGGGCCTTCCGAATGGTCGCTATGTTGCGGCGACGGCGGCGGTTTTTAACGGATTGGCATTTTCGCAGTGGTTTACAACACTGGAAAAGTCCGGCCAGCAGAATGGCATTACAGCCAGCGTGGAGAAAAAACTCGATTCCGCGATCACCCAATATCAGGGAATGATCGCCAATGAAAGCGGATCGCGAGCCGTGGTGCTAAGTTCACGTCGCGGACACGGGTTGTCTGTTGTGGAATTGGGAACTTATGCCGATGCGGCCAAGGGACTGAAAACCGCAGAAGCCATGATTCCCGCCATGATGAAGAAAATGCAATCCACCGGCCCGGTTCCTTTCAAGATTGTTGTGACACCCAACGCGGTGAATACCAATGGCGTGTCTCTGACGCAGATACATATGTCCGCCAACGGAGCGAATGCCGCGTCTGTTGCATCCGTATTCAAGATGATCTTCGGCTCACCAGCTCTCGTGGAATATGCTGGCGCCACGAACAATCATAATATTATTGTGGCGGCCAATGTTCACAAGTCGGGTATGGCATCACTGATTGCGACATCTCGTGCGAACGTGGACAATCTGAGCAAACGGGAATCAATCCGCGACGTGCAAAGCCATGTGTTGCCACATGCGAATTTTGTCATGTATATATTAATCAACCGCATGTTGTCGGACGTTGCCGGCAACTTGCGCAAGGCCAATGGTCTTCCCCAGCCCACCACGAAAGGGTTGGTTCTTGGCCGACGATTCCTGCCTATGGTTGTAAGCACAAGTGCGCGGGGCAATCGCATTAGCGCGAAAATATTCATTCCCATGGCCACACTGGAAGATACAATAAACCAGGGACGCGCGATTGTCCCGTTGTTCGCTCTTATGGCACAGTAACCCCGGGAAAATCGGGGCGAAAGATACATTGGGAAGCATTCGAGGTAATACCCCCGACAGGTTGTCAACATGACACAAATAAATACTTCAAACACCCGCCCGGTCATTGCAGGCAATCATGCGGCCATTCATCGCTATATTCATCTTCGGCTCAAGGCGCTAGGCCTGCCCACCGCTGATGGCGATGCACCGGGTGACGAATTGGATGAAATTGCCTCCGGCCTGCTGGCGAACTTTCAACAAAAGAACCGCCTGCTGAAGGACTATCGCTGTCCAGTGGATCGACGCATTGAGACCTTTCTGCGGGAAATATTTGCACCGTATGGAATTCATTCGCCGCTACGTCTGCCGGACCGCTACCTGAGCATTCATCGCCCCGGTGTGGCCCGTGAGCTTTCCCTGCCCAAGGGGCACAACCAGTTCACAAGCTCTCTGGTCAGTTCCTACCGCGTGGCCAATGGCGTATTGCATAACCCCGCCAATGATCGCCGCACCACACAGGGAACTTTTCACATTGCAGATTGCGGCATGCCAGTGCCCGCGGATAAAATTGCGGTTCCACCCGCCGTTTATGCCCGGTTATTCATCCACGCGATCAATCCACCCCCCGACCTGCTTGATTTACCGTACACGGCCCGGAGCCGGCAAACCGCCAGCATTTTCTGTTCGCTGCTTCTACGGCCGATAGTGGTTCCAGAAATACCGCCCGGCAGCCCGCAAAAAACCATGGAGATTCACTTTTTTGTCCCAGGTTCACTGGTAAGCAACCTGGACTTTGTGGAATCGATCTTCGGCAATGCGGGCGATCCGGTTCTGCCAGAAAATGACGCGGGACTGGATGTCGCCCATTGGACGGGTCATACCGGCTGCGTCATTCTGGCACCACACTTGACTCAATTGACCAAAAAATCCCTGGGCCTCCCGCCATGGGACGAGGCCACCCCTCGTCAGCAGCGTGATGGCATGTGCTGGAAAAATCCTGGAGAACTTTACAATGGCGGGTCAGCATTCAAAATTACCTGCCGCGGACCACAGGGTGTGATGGCAACCATTATTGCCGACAACTATTTCGGATACTGCAAAAAAGAGGTGAAAACACAGATCAGTTTCGCCGCCAATTTATTGGGCAACGCGGAAGAGGAACATGCCGGTGGAGCGGTGGCATTTCCAAGTTACAGTATGGGGACGGAATTCACGCCGCATGAAAAATACTGGAATGGCCGCACCTTTGCTGATGTCGTCCGTGATTACGCCCCACTTATGGACGTGCATCCCGAAGGCTATGGTGTGGACCGGCAATTTCCCGAGATTGTGTACCTTCCAGAGAATGCCCACATGAATCTGCATTCCCTGCGCATCATCTGGGACCTGGATGGCAAGCCCCAGTCGCGGCCATTGCAGGTGGATAAAATTTATCTCACACCATCCGGGCAGAAGCTTTTTTTGCATAAACATCCGGGGTCTAATCGGTTTCGCATTGTGGTTACCGCGGCGCGCGGAGTGTTTTGTCATAAACCCTGCACTGTCAGCGGCGGTGGAAAAAGTGAAATAAGCAAAAGTATTTCAGATTACATGATTTTTGGCCCCATTTACGTCGCCAATCTCAAGAATGACCTGGATCAGGTTCAGGCTATTTTAGATAAAGACCATGCCCAACGCTGGAAACCGGGACATAAACCGGATCACTACGCCCATACCGCCAGTCGGCCCATTCTGGGTGCCACCCGTTCGCTGGGCAGTGTGATCAAAATGCTCGCGCCATCCAATGAATATACAGATGATTACAACCGCTGGCTCGCCGCCATTCCCAGCGATATCCTGGCCCTGGTTTTTCTGATAAAACGATTGTACAAGCCGGAATGGGGAGAGGATTGGCGATCCCATTTTTCTGTGGATATTGTCAATGGCGAGCCGGGACATGAATTAAAAATGGATGATCGCAAGGCCGCAGGCACTTATTTGCGCGTCGGCTTGTTGCCCAGCGGAGCCTGGAATACCTTTAAGGTGCGGCAGGATTTTTTCCCCGCCGCCAAGGTGCAGATGGAGGATGATATCACCGCATCCACCGTGATTCCGTCCCGCCAGTTGCCGTTTCGTATCAGTTCCACCGACGCCCCATCGGTTAAACTCGCGATGAACGCCGAAACGCGATTATTCCAGCGACCTGATGACGCGGTTTATCCCGGCTTGGATAAACAAACCGAAACAGACATGGCCAAGGATGACAATTTCCTTTCCAACTATGTACCCCTGG
>JAJYPG010000081.1 GCA_021795535.1 Planctomycetota bacterium | reverse complement strand
ACGCAAGGCAACTTGGCCAATCCACATGTTGTGGCGGACAAGGCAGTGCGGGTCAACCGGATGTTCACGGCCATAGCCGAATCTTATGACCTGAACAATCACCTTCATTCCCTCTGGATGGATCAGTATTGGCGGAAAGTGGCCGTGCGGATGGCCAGCGTGAAACCGACGGATATTGTAGCGGATGTGGCCTGCGGTACCGGCGATTTATCGCTGGCTTTTGCAAAAGCCGGACCGCGCAAGGTGGTGGGGGTGGATTTTTGTCATGCCATGCTGCGCGGGGCGGTGCGTAAGGCCGACTCCCTTGGTTCTGGTGGCGGCCGCATCAGTTTTTTTGAAGGTGACGCCCTGCGTCTGCCGCTGGAACCACAAAGTGTGGATGTGGTCTCCATCGCCTTTGGCATACGCAACGTTGCGGACTGGGGCAGAGCCATTGATGAATTCCACCGCGTGCTCAAGCCCGGCGGAAGATTGATTATTTTGGAATTTTCGCTGCCGCGAAATGCCATTTTACGCGGGCTTTACAACTTTTATTTCCGGAAAATTCTTCCCCACACGGCCACCCTTATCAGCGGAGATAAAAGCGGGGCATACCATTATCTTCCGGAAAGCGTCAACACGTTTATCAGCCGTGATCAAATGATGGGCCGCATAAAGACAGCGGGTTTTACCGATGTGCGGGCACGCGGCTTGACGATGGGAGTCTGCCAATGTTATCGCGGAGTGCGGCATGCGTAAGATTGCGGTGGAAGAACCGATCATGCGGCGAATTGTGCGCTGTTCATGGCGCTGTCGGCGTTGTCGGGAAATTGTCGGCTCGGAAAACATGGCCATCTACTGCGTCCGCCTGCCTGACGTGATCAAGCCCGGCTGGTTTTTTGCGAGTATGACCCTTTTGGATCATCTGCGTGACTGCACCGGAGAGGACTTTGCCCCCCCGCTGCGGCTTAAATATGGGGATGATTTTCTAACGCATCCGCATATATACGATTGGTTTAATCAGCATGGAGTTCTGGAAACCCAATTAACCGCTGAGGAATCGCTTGAGGAGACCGGCGCATCGCCGCCGGTAAAATAAGGAATTTATGGTTGTGAAGCGAAACATTGTTGTGGCGGTCAGCGGCGCATCGGGCGCTATCTATGCGCGGCGTATTTTGCAGGGGCTGAATCAGCCGGGAATACGCACTTATCTTGTTATTTCACCGGCGGGTCGGCGGCTTATTCATGAGGAGTTGGGTCTGGAAATGGCCGATCCTCATCGACTGCTGGGAGAGGAGTCCCATGGTGAAATTATTGCATTGCCGGTGAATGATGTCGGCGCGTGTGTGGCTTCCGGATCCTTTAAAACCCATGGTATGGTTGTGGCTCCCTGTTCAAGCAACAAGCTGGCGCAAATAGCCCATGGCCTGGGAGAAAATTTAATCACACGTGCCGCCCAGGTTGCGCTGAAGGAGCGTCGCCCGCTGGTACTGCTGCACCGCGAAATGCCGCTGGGGCTTATTGAGCTGCGCAACATGGTACGGGTGACGGAAGCCGGGGCGATAGTCTGCCCGGCGAATCCTGGTTTTTATCTGAATCCACAAACCATTGAGGATCTGGTGACGATGGTGGCGGGTCGCGTGCTGGATTTACTGGGAGTGGAACATGGCTGGAAAATCCGCTGGTCGGGTGCGGGCGGGCCGACCGACACCAATACAGGAGGCAGCGCAAAATCCGCCGCCCAGATACAAGGCTGTGGAGAGGATACTTCGTGGTGACCACCGTACCGGCAACCATTTCACCGGAAAAGCGTTGGAGCTTTATGGGACGCGTGCGGACATTTCTGGAGTTAATTAAATTTTCGCACTCCATTTTTGCCATGCCGTTTGCCCTTGTCGGCACGTTTCTGGCGGCGCGGCGGATCTGTCTGTTTTGGCCGGGTTGGTTACGGCTGGGGTTGATAGTTTTGTGTATGGTTGCGGCGCGCAGTTTTGCCATGACCTTCAATCGTCTGGCAGATCGTTCACTTGATGCCAGAAATCCACGCACCGCACAGCGACCCAGCGCAACGGGGCGGATTTCCGTGGCGTTTATGACGTGGCTTCTGGTTCTTACCGGCGCGGTATTCATTGGTGCGACCAGTCTTTTCTATTTTTGCCTGGGCAATGTCTATCCGCTTGTTCTGGCCATACCCGTGCTGTTTTGGATTGCCGGATACAGCCTGACCAAACGTTTTACATGGCTCTGTCATTTTTATCTGGGAACATCGCTGGGTCTGGCACCAGTAAGCGCGTGGATTGCCATTGTCCCGCCGCAGGGGCCCGTCGTGGATGCCCAAATTCTTCTGCTGGGCGCGGCTGTTACATTCTGGACCGCGGGGTTTGACATTCTTTACGCCCTTGCAGACATGGAGGTGGATCGAACGGAAAAACTTTATTCCATTCCGGCGAAACTGGGCATTTCCGGAGCGCTTTGGGTCTCGCGCGGGTGCCATCTGTTGACGGTGCTGGTGCTGGCGGCATTCGGCGGAGCATGGCTGGGTGGTATGCCCATGGGAGTTCTTTTCTGGATTGGTCTGACGGCGGTGGTTCTGCTGTTGGTGGTGGAACAATCCCTGGTAAAGCCAACGGATATTTCACGCGTGAATATCGCCTTTATGACCGTCAACGGGTTAGTGGGCTTGGTGTTTGGCGGATTGGCCATCGCAGCGGTTCTGCTGCACTGAAGGTCGTAATCAGGTCGTGACCACACCCATTCATTCAATATATATTTGTTTATGTGGTAGTTGCTTTTTCCCGGCCTCAGGTCTTCTCCGCACAGGCCGCACCGGTCAGAGTAAGCATGATGGCGTGCGGCGGACAAAACAGCCGCAGCCGCAAACCCGCCTTTCCAATACCCCGGTTTACCACCAGCCAGGTGCCATTAATTTTATGTACACCCGAACATTGCCGAGGAGCCAGGGCATCGTGCCCGATAATTGGACTGCCATCCGGAAAACAGATCTGCCCGCCATGCGTATGGCCCGCCAGGCAAATGTCCGCCCCGGCCGCGCTAGCCGCAAAAATTAAATCCGGATAGTGCATCAGCATCAGCTTGAAATCATCGGGTTGAATATTCCCCATCGCCGCGGGAATATCAGTATCTATCCGCCGGTGTTGCGCCAGACCTATCAGAGCCAGCCGTTGACCGCGGCGTGTCAGCATTACCGATTCATTGGCCAGAAATGTCATGCCATGGCGTGTCAAAGCGGGACCGAGTTCCAATGAATCGTGATTGCCCAGAATAAAGTAGGTGCCCAGCGGCGCATGGATTGACTCAAGCAGCCGGAGTATGGCCGGCAGAGATTTTTTCCAACGCCAGCTTCGGTGCCCCAGGTCCCCGGTAATAACAGCCAAATCCGGTTTAAGTTTTCCTATCTCCTGCCCCGCCCGGCCCAGACGCGAAACCCACCGTGTCAGATGCAGATCGGATAAATGCAGAATCCGCAATGCCTCAAACGCCGGTGGCAGATGGGGCAATGCCAGTGTGGCATGGTCTATAACCAGCGACTTCATGGCGCTATACTCCTGTCATCCGGGCCGCAAGTCTGTAACCCGACCCGGCAAGCCCTCTTTTATCTTATGCCGCTGGCCATCCCAGAGTGTGTTTCCCTCCAAATTTCCGCGACGACTTCCCCCTTCCGGCTGCACACTCCATTGCATTTTGCCTGCAATAACGCATAATACACACATCATGTTTAGCTGTTTAAAAACCGATCCCGAAATTTCGCTGTCGGATGCCTTTCAGCAAGTGAAAACGCTGTACGACGGACTGGATGCGGAAATTGATTTCCACAAACCGCGCTGTGTCGCCAGTGGCCGCTGCTGTCACTTTGAGGAATATGGTCACCGTCTCTATGCCACGCGGCTGGAGTTGGAATATTTCAAATTCGTGGAAATAGTGATGTCCAAAGCGAACAACCCAGCCGAGACTTCGACACCTGCATCCTCTTTTCCGCTGCCACTGTTGAATGAACAGGGAGAAATTGCACCGGGCTGTCCATGGCAGGTTAAGGGCCTTTGCACCGCCCGTAATGGCCGTCCGCTGGGCTGTCGCATCTTTTTTTGCGATCCAGGCAGCACGCACTGGCAGACCAACGCCTACGAGCGTTATCATCGTCTGTTGAAACTCCTGCATGAAAAGGCGGGATTGGCGTACCAATATATGGAATGGCGAGCTGGCTTGGCCACATTACTGCCGGATTCCCCTACCGATGGCCCCACTGCGGAGAATTCATGACCAGCACACGACTTGCCCAGTTGCTCTCCATGCTTGAAACCGAACCGACCGATAGCTTTTTGCGTTACGGCGTGGCCATGGAATACGCCAGGATCGGGCGTCATGCTGAGGCTATCCACGAGTTTGGCACATTGTTGTTGCATGATCCCGGATATGTTGCCGCATTTTTCATGTGCGGACGGTCTTATGAATCACTTGGAGAAATTTCTCAGGCCCGCGCTCAATACGAGCAAGGCATAGCGATGGCAAAAAAAAATGGCGACCAGCACGCCGCCTCGGAAATGGCCGAAGCACTGGCCGGGTTGCCCGCGACCTGATTTTTTTACGATCAATCTTTTCCGGGAGTACCGTTTTGCCTTCTCCGTTCAAACTTGCTTTTTCAACCAATGCCTTCAGTCGCCATTCTCTGGCAAGCGCCCTGCGCGGCATCGCCGCCTGTGGTTACAGGGGCGTGGAAATTCTGGCCGACAAACCGCATTTGTATCCGGATACATTTTCGCCGCGCCGCGCCGCCACCATTGCCAATCTCCTGGTTCGAAATAGTTTGGCCATCAGCAATATCAATGCAAATTGCACTTTTGGTTATTGGAAAGATGCACCGCCCGAACCTTTTTTTGAGCCATCACTTATATCTCCATTGGTGAAACATCGGCGGGCAAGAATTCGCATGATTGGCAACACGTTGCGCTACGCCCACGCACTGGGCGCGGCCAATATCAGCATTACCAGCGGCAAGGCGCTTCCGACAATGCCCCCACAAAAAGCCATGCGGCAATTGCGCGAATCGCTCAAGCCGATTCTGGAATTGGCCCAGAAATTAAACGTCCGGGTCGGTATTGAATCTGAACCGGGTCTTTTCATAGAATGGGCGTGCGAATTGACCGATCTGATTCAGACCATGAAAAGCCCGCTGCTTGGCGCCAATCTGGATATCGGCCACAGTGTGGTTATCGGCGAGGATGTCGGAAAAACGCTCGCGTTGCTGCAAGGCCGAATTTGGAACTGTCACATCGAAGACCTTGCAGGTCGCAAGCACTACCATCTTATTCCCGGCAAAGGCACCATGAACTGGTCAAAGCTGAAAAAACAGATTTCCGCCATCGGTTACCGGAATTTTCTTACTGTAGAGTTATACACATATCAAGATATTCCAACGATCGCGGCACGTCGGAGCATGGCCTTTCTTAAACCTCTCTTCACCTGAAGCCTATGCCATGGCCGGAAATGCCTGTCGTCTGAAAAGAAGTCAGGGGTGGCTTTTTGTTACGGGGGTATTGTCCCCGGAAGTGATCAGTCCGCTCTGCTGCGGCGTTGGAGCGGTCAACAACAACAATGCCAGGCCGGTCCAGGTGGGGAAAATCGCGATGCCGGGTATCAGTTCAACCACCAGCGCAATTCCAATCGCCCAACTCGGGCCGATAATCAACCACAGTATCAATGCCGTCAACACATCCGCCAGATCATCCAGCGGATCGACAAATCCAATCGTTCCGCCGCATAACAGGCGAAGCGTATCAACGCCAACGGCCACCAGCAACACCAGTAGTTTACGCTTGCGGCTTAACGGGCGACTGCGCAGTCCATTCATAAACAGCGGATTCATTGTGCCATAACCTGTCCAAATTTGTCAGGGGTTGCCATCGCTTTATTTATTCCATCGGCGCGTCTGCCAGATCATTATGTCATGAGAGCTTCAGTTTGGCGCTGCCTCTCGCCATTACCCCACCCGCAACACTGGAAGTCCGCCCCAACCCGGAATACCTGAAGTTGGGTCTGGCCGCTCGTCAGTGGCCCGCGGATTTAATCCGCTAAATCCAACTCGGCTTCCAGATTTTTTACGCGTGGGATAAAAAACGATAGAATCATGGTTTGGTCCGGCTTGTATGGCGGGCCACCTGGTCTCCGGCATTTGTGCTGGAGTAACCCGGTTAAACCAAATAGGACAAGGCGGAATCCCTACATGACACTTGATCGCGACGCAATTATGGCCGTTCTAAAAACGGTGCAGGACCCGGAAATTTTCAAGGACATTGTCACGCTCAATATGG
>JAJYPG010000080.1 GCA_021795535.1 Planctomycetota bacterium | reverse complement strand
CCGTGTGCGGTTTGGGTAAGTTCGCCGCGGCAACCGCAGCCTGATGACGATTGTATGCAACCAGCCCGACTCCGCCAACAACAATCAGAACACCCAAAATTAACCAACGTTTTTTCATTCGCAAAAAACCTCAAGGGGACATCATCAGAATGTCGCCGTCATTTTTATAAGTCAAACAGCCGCCAGAATCGGCGTACGCCGGGCCGCTTTTCCGTGTTCCACTGTGGTAAGAATTTTCCCGTCACGTATTTGCACTTCGTGGTGACAGTGCCGGGCCACTTCATGATCGTGCGTAACCATAATAATGGTTCGCCCCTGGCCGTTAAGGGTATGGAAAAGTTCGAGAATTTCCTGGCCCACCCGCGAATCCAGATTTCCTGTCGGTTCATCCGCCAGAACAATGGCCGGATTGGTGGCCACCGCGCGGGCAATAGCCACACGCTGCCGCTGGCCGCCGGAGAGCTGGTTTGGCTCATGATGCATACGGTCTTTCAGGCCGACCATTTCCAGGGCCTGTTCAGCGGAGGAGCGGGCATCGCGTCGGCTGGCGTAAAGCAGTGGCAATTCGACATTTTCCAGGGCCGAAAGCCGCGCAAGGAGATTAAAATTCTGAAACACAAAACCGATATATTTGTTGCGAATTTCCGCGAGCCGATCGCCATGAAGCCGTGAAACATCCTCGCTGGCAAGGTGATATGTTCCGGAGTCAACCGTATCTAGACAGCCCAGAATGTTCATAAGAGTGGATTTTCCACTGCCTGATGGCCCGGTGATGGCAATCATGGATCCGGCCAAAATCCGCAGGCTCACACCATTAAGCGCCAAAACGGACCCGTCACCAATAACATAGCGTTTTACCAGATCGCGCACTTCCAGAATTGTGTCGTTTTTTGGAGGGGAAAATGAACCGGATAATGCCATAACTGCCATATCGTCAAAAAGACAACATTATAAAACCTGCGCCATACAATATTCTTAACGCCCAACTCGTGAATTTGTTGCATTCCAATTCCATTTTTTATGCAGCGGATAATAACACATTCCTGACCGCAAAATATCCCGTGCGGCCAAATCCGACGACAAGCCGCAAAATGTGCCCTGCAACCGTGCCAGCTATTTAAAAATAGCATGACGGAGGTCCTGACCGATCTCAATCTTTACGCTTTTTTTCCAATATCCAGCCGATGGGATATTCGAGATGGGAATTCCAGCCCTACATCGTTTGTGATTCACCGGAGGCTGAACCATTTAAGGCACCAGAAAAACATCGTGCGGTGAATCCGGCTCTTCGTAGCCGGTATAGGCTGTTGTCTCAACGGTTTGAATGGTGTAGATATTGTCGCGTTGTGGTCCGACCAATGGCGAAGCGACCCAGCGTACCGTGCCATTGTCGCAAAGAATATTTTCGCCGGTACTCCGATGATTGAAGGAATTCATGTTGGCGGAAGTTACCTCTCGTCCGGCGAAAAGTGGATTGGCATCCGCCAGAATAACCACGTTCCCCGCACCATTGAAATGATGATGCCATGGCCCGAGTTCATCAATATAACTGTAACTGATTTTCCGCAAGTGTCGGTCAGTTCCGGTCGTGGACTGCATACATGTCGGACAGATCAGGTTCTTCCAGGAAACAAATTTGGTGTGGCCATTCATCAATGGAGAAAGATTTGCCGCGTTGCCATCCCGCGCAATGCTTGAGGTGGGCAAGATGGCAGTGGTATTTTCCGGCAGCCAACTCACATTTTTACCCATTGCCACGCTGGGGAGCAGGTCTCCGTTTGCCGCCGCGTATTCTCCGATTCCGGCGGCGATATGAACCAGATTATTAGCACAAAGTGTGCGTGCCGCTCGCTGACGAGCCTTGCCTATCACCAGAACCAGTACCACCATAATCAGGCTGGCCGCCACCAGCATGACAGCAAAATCGATCTTCTGGCGGTTCCAGTTGATCCATTGCCGCGGCCTGGAACGATGCTCCGGCATGAAATAAAATCTCCCTTTTCTGATGTTGTGTACTTCATCCTGTGGCCGGGTATTATTCAGATGGGTAATGCGCGCCATGGTACGGGCGAGTAAATCATGCGGCACCTGATCCAGGTCCACTCGGCGCATGGTCGCCAAAGCCCGCGCCAAGGTCTTGTCACCATTGGCATCAAGCGGACAGGCATGCAGTTCGGCATTGTCCGCAGAGGGCCTGGGCATGTGCTCCAACAAGCTGTCCACAAACACTTTCTGTCGCGGCGTAAGTTGCGGACTTGCGCTGTCGCTGGGGTCGCTGGAGTTGGAACTGTTGTCAAAAGCGTTCATTGTTTCATCCTGACGACAAACCACGGGGCCTATAAAACCATCCGCGAAAAGTCTATCCATTAAAACCGAAAAACATCCGGCATTCCGTCTGCTTCAGTCCTCAATACTCCGATCCTTGGCCGCCCCATTCCAAGCTTTGGCAAAGGTGGCCAGCGCGGTATGCAGCCGACTTTTCACCGTGCCCAGCGGAATGTCCAGCATTTCGGAAATTTCCTTGTAGGCAAACCGGTGAAAGTAGCTTAAAGTCAGCACTTCCCGGTAAATTTCCGGCATTGTGGCAAGCACCCGACGGACCTGTGCGGCATCTTCTTCCCGCACCAAGGCTTCCGCCACCGGCGGATCGCCTTCCTGTGCCGGTTCCATGCCGCACCGAAAATCATCCCGCCTAAAGGCGCCATCCAAGGACTGTGTCTGCCGTCGCAATGACGCCCGCAGAAAATCACGGGCTTTGTTGGCCGCAATGGCAAAAACCCAAGGGCGGAAACGCCGCGATTCATCAAATGTCCGGGCACTGCGATAAACCTGTACAAATGTTTCCTGAAACAGGTCGTCAGCGGCGGAAGCGTTGTTCACAAAACGCCGCAAAAAGGTAAACAACTCGCGCTGGTGCCGGGACACCAATTCCGCAAATGCCGCTTCATCCCCTTGGATGAATTTGGCGAGCAGTTCTTCATCTTTGGCCATGGGGCCATTCCTTCTTAACTACGTTGCCGCTTGAACCAGGTTCGATTTTCCATAATTTGCCAGCCTATTCGCAAAATCGAATGATTCCAATGGAAATCCCGCCGACGCACTCATACCATTTAATTATGATGCCGGAGCCAGTATTTCCATTACGTGTTTTTTTTGACGGCCAGTGTCCACTCTGCCGCCGCGAAATAAAACATTATCTGACGCTCGACCATCAAGAGCACCTGCTGCCCGTGGACATCGCGGCACCAGATTTTCAGGCACAATACTACGGGCTTGATCCACAACACGTCCAGCGTGTCATGCACGCCATGGATGCCTCGGGAAGAGTTTACACGCAAGTGGATGCTTTTGTGGCAATTTGGCAGGGTGTAAAACCAACCCTCTTCACCCGTACCGCCCGCCGACTGCTGACCATTTACCCTGTTGGCAAACTGGCGGGTTGGGCCTATCTGGCCATTGCCCGCAACCGATACCGAGTCACGGGCCGCTGCATACCCCAAAGATGCGGCCCGAAAAGCTTCAAACCGGTTGATCAAACGAGGCTGTGAAATAGTCAATTCATTTTGGCCAGCAAGCGGCAAATTTCCACCATACGCATCATGACTGGTTCGCAAGCTGGGTCCACTTCCCGTGTCGCCCGCAGCCAGGCGAGTTCATCCCACGGCCTGGCCTTGACCAGATGACAAAATTGCCACCGCAATGCCAGCCATTCCCAACCCACCAGCAAGGATTCTTTCGCCAGATCATGCCCGGGCGAGCCGGGCGCATATATTCCTGGCGGAGGCAAAAGCAGCAATTGTTTTTCCAGCATTTCCGGCGTTATTTTTGCCTGCGGATCGACGGCAAACTGCGCTTCGACACCGTTTGTAAACCGCGGTGCGGCGGTGGCGCAAAGCCGAATCCGCGTGCCGCGCAGCGACCAGATCAAGGCCTCTTTTGCCTGACCGGCACAGCGTGCCCGCCGTATCAGTCGCGAGGCAATTCTTACCGCGCCGGTACCGCCCAGAAGCAGCGTGCCGGCTTCCGCATTTTCAATAAATTTCCGGACGGGCAGGTAATTTGTTGTTTGGCGCGGGTGGCCAATGGCAATGGCTCCCTGGCAAGCCTGTAACCTCATCTGGCGGCAGGCTTCCAGAAGTGGCAGATAAATTCTTTCCAGCGAAGCCGCATCGCGCTGCGCAAATGCCGCGCTTTCCGCGGATTCCAGCGCCCGCCGCGCCGTGATGTAAAGTCCCGCAGCCAGATAACGCTGGCCCGTATCCCACTCTTTGTCCCAAGGACGAATGCCCATGCTATTCATCCTGTGAATGCCCGTGCCATTCATGCCGCCAAAGCCCGTTCCGCCCTCGGTGGCATGGTCCTTCTTTTTCATGAAGTTCTGTGTATGGCGCATCGGTTGGTATTCCTTCGCGAATCCAGTTGCTACGGATGCCACAACCGCAACACAATTTGCAGAACAATATTTACCTGTAGGCCCGCCGCCAGATCATCCAGCAGAATGCCCCAACCGGCGGGAAAATGTTCCAGTCGGCGGCAGGGTGGCAATTTAAGTGTATCGGTCAGTCGGAACAGAATGTAAACACCCGCAGCCATCAGCCACGCGCCGCCCCAATTACCCAATATCCCGGTGGGCAGGGGAATGGCGGCGGCGGCAATCCAGTAGCCCGCGTATTCATCCAGTACCACGGGACCGGGGTCTTCATCCTTGAAAAAGCGGATGGCCCAGGGCGAAAGCCGCACCGTTAAAATTCCCGCCAGCAACGCCCCGCCCAGACACACCACGGATCTCCATGGATCCGGTACGCCCACACCCAGCAGCAGCCAGAAAATCAGCGCCGGGCCACAGGTCCCCCAGCTTCCCGGTGCCGGTTTAAGCAGCCCCAGCCCGCCGCCGGTAATAACCCATTTTCGCCAGTTGGAACGGACCAGTGCGGCAACGTCCGTTCCACTGTGCTCCGGCACATCGGGCGGTTGCGCCCGGCCAGCGGGTGGAAGTTGTTCTGGTTGAGTCAAAGGTAAAGGCCTCGCTTACATTCACGAATCAAGGGGCAACGGCATGCCGGGAAGCATATTGGCCGAACGCCTGTTTCCACCAGCGGGCGGATCACCCGATAAGGTCGGGCGTGTGTCCGTGCCATGGCCCTGGGTCCCGACTTCAAACAATATAGTCGGGATCGGGATTGATTGTTAGCCCAACAGGTGATACCAAGGAAAGAAGACGGAAAATGGGCCGCAAAACACTTTGGAAAACCAAAGAATAACATCTTGTTAAAATAACACAGAGTTGATTGTTGATATTTATACCTTGAATTCGCTCCCCACAATATCCGAAATTGTAAAGTTGACTTCCGTTTTAGAATCATAATCGTTCTGGTATGGCAATATTTCATGGCCCGATGTCAAGAGCGATCGGCTATTTTTCAGGGCTGACTTTATGAGAATTAGCGCTGGAATTTGTTACAATATCCAGTCTGCGCCAAGGACTTCATTTTTTGCGAAATATATTTGACCTCTGGCGCAGGGTCCGTTAAACTCCTGATAATTCCACGGAAACAAAACCATGTGGACGTGATATTAATCTTAACTCTTAACGAAGGCGGATGACTATGTCAGTAATTATGACGAAAAAGATGACGGAAACCCTGCACCATCTTTACCGCGCCTTACGAATTGTTGGCGCGATTGTGGTTTTGGCCTGCACCGGAAAATGTGCCTTGGGCGACACTTCCGCTTTACTCACATCAAACACTGGCGCCACCGCTACAGTTAATGCGGCCGCGGGCACATATTTAATTTCATTCCCCGCACAACAATGGACCTTTGACGGGAAACTCGCCGGGCCGGCGAGTAAAGTAAAAATCAGTCATGGAAAAGATGGTTTGGGCTTCTGGCGAAAGATCAGTTTTCAATGGCATGATGGGACAACGATACTGGTCGGCGGAATTTCCTGTTATGCCGGCAAGCCCTGCGTTCTGTTTTCTGTGCGGACACTTGCCGCCGCACCGGCTTCAACGGCGGTATTTCCCGAATTAACGCGGCTTCCCCAGGTGCCATATCATCTCAGCTATGAGAATCATAACATGGCACCGCATACCTTTGATCTGGCTCATACCAGTACACCGTGGATATTTTTCAACCAGAATCGTGGCACTTTTATTGTTTCGCCCGCATCCAAATATATGGTTTCGCTCATGACTGGCAATGGTAAAACTCTAATAGCCGACGCTTTGAATCCTGGTATTCGCACCGTTCCCGCGGATTTTAGTCATCGCACTGTTCTGGTGGTCGGCACGGGAATAGAACAGA
>JAJYPG010000079.1 GCA_021795535.1 Planctomycetota bacterium | reverse complement strand
GGCGCGAAGGCGGCGTACGCGATCAAAATAGCGGCGGAAGGCGTGAGCTCATCGCTGGAAAAAACGCTGGGCGCGGAGGCGCTGCGCGAATTGGCGAAAAACGCGGGCGCCAAGCGCATCAGGTGTATCCGAAGGCAAAACCGGACAGGTACGCTGCAAAAGCACGGGGCCATGGTCATACTTATTATCGGCAAGATGGACGGTACAACCGGAAAATGATCGCTCGGATATGCGCCATGCGGGCCATGATAGCGAATAATTTTCGCCGGCTCGAAATCCCATTTCGGACTCACCAGAATAAGATCGCTCGGCCATCGCAGTCCCGGCCTGCCGACATAATATTGAACCGTGCCCCACCAATGACCTTTTTGTCGTAACGCATAATCAAACGTGTCCGACCATTGGGCATCGCCCTTAAGTCCGCGAATCGACTTAATTAAAGCGGAGTAAACCGGAGTATCGGTGCGCGGATGGTTCATATCGCCCAGCACAATGGATAACGCTGTGGGAAATCGTCGGTGCCAATGCGCAACAATCCGGTGCAGCATCGCGGCATCTTTGGCCGCATTGGGATTGCCATGACGCAAATGCGTGTCCAGCAGAATAATATTCGGAATTTTCCCCAATTTGTCTTGCAGGACCGCCAGTGAATAATAGGCGTTTTCCGTTGCGTTGTTAAGCAAATTCCGCGGCTGCACCAGACCATGCGCTCCGGCCAGGAGTTTAAATCGCACCGAGTAAAAAATCTGATTCCAGGTTTCTATGGCACCGGATATGGCCGAGAACAGATTCCCGTCCAGACTGCCTGGTGCCGGATAGTGCCGGTATCTCCGCAGATGTTCCCCCAGCCAAGCCGTCTGTACAGGGGTGCAGGCCTGAAACCCGATAAGATCAGGCTGATATTTCTGGAGAAGCATGGGTAGCAACCGCTTTTGAATTTTCCATCTTTGCGGCCCGGCGGTCGGCTCTATCATGTTGATGTTAAACGTCATGACGCGAATATGACGGCTGACATTGGAAGGCGAAACCGCCTCTGGCGGAGGTGTTGGGGGTGATTGGTGCCTCAACTGCCATACCACTATGCCCGTCATCACGGTAAAGAATATGAAAAACAGCAGACTTAAAAACGGCAACCACGCGAGATTTTTTTTCACTCTGTTTTCCCCCGGTTCCCGCTATCGGACCGCGTTTTTTTTCCTTTTACAACACGGGCCAGCATGTAATCGGTCAGTCGTGGAAACAGCATGGAAAACACCAGACTTACCCGCGTAAGGCCGTGCGGCCAGAGTTCCGGTTTTGGATGTTCGGCCAGCCGTGCTATTTTTTCGCCGACCAGGGCGGCGCTTTGCATCGCGCCAAAACCTCGCATCTTCCGTCCGCTGCGGCGACTGGCCTGATCAAAAAATTCCGTCTCGGTTGTGATCGGATGTACGGAACTGACATAAATGCCAAAAGGCTCCAGCTCCAGTCGCTGCGCCTCAACAAGCGAGAGTTGTGCGGATTTGGTCATGGCATAAGGCCCCATTTGCGGAAGAGCGCGACGGGCAATGGCTGATGACACCGCAATAATATGTCCCGACTTTTCAGGCAGCATCACTTCCGCCGCCTGCTTCATCACATACCAGGTTCCCAGCACATTGACGCGCCAGATATCCTCCATCTGCGACTCTGTGGTTTCATGAAGTCTTCCCATCAGGCCATAGCCCGCATTGGCCAAAGCCACATCCACGCGCTGATATTTATCCATAGCCACCGCGAAAAGTTTTTGTACATCGGCGCATTTGCCGACATCACACTCCACCGCAGTTGCTTGTCCACCCAGGGCTATGGCTTGCCGGGCCACGTCCGCAAGTCGGTCCATACGTCGTGCGCCAATCACCAGATTCGCGCCGCGTTTGGCAAAACTTAATGCCGCCGCCGCACCAATACCCGAAGACGCCCCGGTAATAATCACCACTTTTTCTGTGCTTCGCCCCATAAATCAAGCCTTTCTGTATGTTCTTTGACGTTTCAATGCCCATCGCTCCCGTATACGGTATATAAATATGCCGACTACGACAGGGGATGGGGGCATTTTTCCACCGCATTTTCATGCGATTCTGGAAAATCCTCACAAACTAAATTCTAGTCTCAAATACACGGAGCAACAATACTTGGGTGCCGTGCGTTATTATAGTGGGGCGTTGGATTGTTTTGCCCATTGGTGTAACGCGCGGGGGAAGGTTTTACGGGGTGTTGGTATGACTGCCATGGATTCCTCAAGTCGTTGGCCCGCCGAATTTGGCGACATTGCCGACAAGCTGGACGGCGCAGGTAATCAGTTTCGCCTGGCGCATATCGTTGGCGGTATCGCCCGCTTCCTTACACTGGTTGTTCCTGTTACGGTTGCCGCCATTTTTATCGCCGGTAAGCTCGCACTGCCCGCTGCGCTGCATTGGCTGCTTTTAGCCCTTATTCCCGCATCCATCGCCTTTGGTTATTGGAAATTTCTCCACGCCCTGATCTGGAAAAAGCCCGCTTATGGCCAGATTGCCCGCTGGGTGGAAATGGAATCCACGCAACGCGATATTCCTTTGAACAACAGCCTGATAAACGCGGTGCTTTTGGCCGGTGAAATGCTGCAACTACAGTCCGGTCCCGCCTCCGGCCCGCTGGCAGACCCGCGAAAAATCCTTATTCCGCAGGTGCTTCGTGAAATAAACGGTGAACTTCAATCGCACAATCTGGGGGCCGTGGTGCCATGGAAGCGTCAGCGTGGCCCATGGATAAAAGCCGGTGCGGCCATCCTTTCGGCTATCCTCATGTTTGTCCTGTTTCCCGGTTCCATGGCCCATGGTCTGGCTGTGCTGACGGCACCGGGAAAATTTGTGCCACGCCAGGGCCTTGCCCGGATTTTGAATGTTCAGCCTGGAACTGAAACCGTTTTGGCTGGGGTTCCGGTCGAATTCAGCGTCAAAGTGGCCGTGCCGGGCAACCGCCTGGTTCCCGCCACACTGCACATAAAATTGAAAAGCGGCCAAAACCAGAAACTTTCCATGGTGGTTTTTGGCCAAAACAACAGTTCCTACCGCTATCTGCTGGCCAGTGCCGCGGAAAATTTTCGTTACATGGTTTCCGTCGGAGGCACACAAAGCCATTGGTATCACATTACCGTGTTGCCCAAGGTTGCACTTGGTTCTTATCAAATCATCGTTACCCCGCCCGCCTATACGCATCCCGTAAAACCGCAAACCATCACCACTCTTACCGGCCAGAATATTACCGCGGATGCCGGTTCACTGAGTGTTCCGCAGGGCGGCACCGTGAAGCTTGTCGCCACACTCGATCACACACTTGTCGGTTCCTCCGCTCTGCTGGAAACCGGTGATGGCAAGGTTCTTTCCACCCATGCCGCTGATGGCCGCAGTTTTTCCATTACGCTTATGGCACTAAAGCCCCTGAAATATGATTGGCTGATCAACGACGCCGGCGGCAAGAGCCTGCAAAGATTTCCCACGCAAAGCTCCAATAGCGGCGGGCACTTCCGCCTTGGCATCACACCCGATGAGCCACCCGCCATTCATGTGCTTGTGCCACGCCGCAACGTGTTTGCCACGCTGGGCGAAAAATTGCCCATTGAAGTGCGCGCCACCGATGATTACGGCCTGACCATGGTTCGCCTGCAATTAAGTGTAAACAAGGGAGCGCTCAAGACCATTCGCCGGTGGCAGATTCCCAATGCGGAAAATGGCCTGCCGGCCACCGCCACCACTATTAAAATGCTGCTACCCATTTCCGCCAGTCATTACAAAACCGGCCAGGTTCTGCATTACCGTTTCACCGCAACGGATAATCGCAACATCAGTTTCGGGCAGACCCAGCTTGGCCCACAAACCACCAGCGGAAATCTCTATGCCATTCGGCTGCAATCCGCCTCCATGGTCTCTGCCAATCGCGGTCTGTGGGAACGCCTGCAAAGGCGAATAGAAAGAATGATTGTGCGGCAGCAAGCCATGATTGTGCGGGCCAACGGCCTTTTTGCCTTGGTTTCCGTCCATCAGGCTCATGCCATCGCCACAACCGTGGACTCTGGCCAAAGTGGTCTACACAACAGTATGGTCCAAACCGCGCGGCATTTCCCTTTCGCCCACTCCATGGCGAAAATTCAAAGTGCTCTGGCTTTGCTTGCTCGGACGGATGCTCTTGCGGCCATCACCCGGGCCGATGATCTTAAACGCGTTTCCGGAACGGTGGCGGTCGGCTTTATTGCCAAAAAGCTGCATCGGCATCAACTCAATGTTCTCAATGGACTTAAGGCGATGCTCGCCCTGGCTGGCACGCACACCAACCCGATAGATTCACTGGTTTCCCATCAGGGAAGCAATATACCCAACCGCCAGCGCGAAATGTGGAAACAGCTTGCCCTGGCCTTGAAAAAACTTGAAAAGCAGCAACGTGGGGTCATTAATACCACCACGAAATTGGCCCAGAAGCCCATTGCCCAATATGACGCCAATGACAAAAAAATGCTCAAGGAAGCCAAAGCCACGGAAGATAAATGGTCCAAGTTCCTCAATCAGACCCTGGTGAACACCAGCAACCTTACGGAACAGGATCAGGCCAACGCCTCTTTGAAAGATGATGTGGCACAAATGAAAATAGACCTGGCTTTGGCCAAGAGCGCCCTGCAGATCAAGGCTGTTAAAATCGCCACGCCGCTGGAACAGGAGGGATTGGAAAATGCCAAAAAATTAACATCACACATTGAACAATGGCTCATGCAGACGCCGGACACCACGAAATGGGAGATGGAGGAACCTATCGCCCAGAACGATGTGCCCGCTCCCCCTTTGCCTTCGCAACTTACCGATATGGTCGGCAAACTGCTGGAACATGAAGAGGATATGACCAACAGCATGGAAAGCCTGGGCAGCAAATGGAATGATTCGATCAACAAGGGTAACGGCTGGGGGGCCGTGGATGGCCCCATCAGTGATATGAGCGCTCAAGGTGTTACCGGCAATCAAATGCCTAAAAATGATGAAATTCAAGGCCGCAGCGGCGCTGGCCGCGAAGGTCGCGCCAGTGGTGAAATGGTCGGTGCAACCGACACTCGTAAAGGTGGTCGTCGTACTCCAACCCGCCTTACCGGCGATCAATTTGATTCTGGCCAGGTGAAGGATACTTCCGGTCGTCCGCCTGGTGGTGCTACCGGCGGTGGTAAAATGGCGGGCTACAGCGGCGAAGGCCTTGAGGGGCCTGCACCACTTGGCATGCAAAAAGACATCAAACGCATGGCCGGTCTTCAGGCCCAGCTTCTTAACCAGACCGATCGTCTGAGGCTTACCATGCGTGCCGCCGGATTCAATAACTTTAAGCTCATTGAATCCGCCGTACTCATGCAGGATGCCGCTAAAGCCATGAACGCCTATCGCTACAAAACCGCGCTGCTCTATCAGAAAATGGCGGTGCAAAGCCTGGCCACAGCCAAGCTGCTTACCGGCGCGCAGGCCCATCTGGTTATGGACAACACCAACAGTCGCAAAATAAAACGCAAACTATCTGATTCCATGGTGGGTGCTCTGCCCGAAGGCTACCGCAATCCGGTAAAGGCTTATTTTGAAAAGCTCTCGCAAGCCGGGCAATAAAGGTTGGTCCGCAAAATAATCACCACGTCATTCGGTTTTTTGGCCACCGCGGCGTGTGCGGTCATGTTACCCATTGTCCCACCGTCCGTTGCGACTTACAATCCCTGTTGTGTGAGGAGTTGTTCATGCGCATGTTGTTGACTGGCCAGGTTGGATTGGATCGCCAGGCTTATCTTGATGAAGTACAGGCCATTGCCAAAGCCCATGGCGAGCCACTGAAAATATTCCATGTCGGTGAAATGATGTATCGGGAGGCTCCGGATGTTCAGCCGGGACGCATTCTGGATTTACCACTCTCGCGACTGAATTCTCTGCGTCGCGCGGTTTTTCGCGATATTCTCTCGGAAGCCCCCAACCATCCGAATGTCATTGTCAATTCCCACGCAACTTTTCGCTGGAAGCACGGGCTTTTTGCCGCCTTTGATTTTGACCAGCTCGCCCAGTTCCAGGCCGATATTTACGTTACTCTGCTGGACAATGTCGAAGCGGTTCACCAGCGGCTGATCCGTGACCGCAACACCGACCATTCCCTCAAAGACCTGATGGTCTGGCGTGAGGAGGAGATTCTGGCCACGGAAATTCTGGCACGGGCCAATCCCGCTCATCCGGGAAAGTTTTATGTGCTGGCCCGTGGTCGCTCCACCAGCACCGCTGCAACCCTGTTCCGTCTGCTTTTAAGGCCTCTGCTG
>JAJYPG010000078.1 GCA_021795535.1 Planctomycetota bacterium | reverse complement strand
TGGCAGTCCGGGCAGCGGGAACATGGACAGGGCCGTGGCCAGCCAAAACGGTATGCCGAAAATCGCCCGGCGCGGGCCACGCAACGCGGTATTAAATACTTCCAGCATTTGCGGCCAGGTCATTTGGTCCGGCCCGCCAAGTTCATAGGTCTGATGTTCTGATTTCGTGGTTTCCAAGGCACGCACGAAAAGTTCAGCAACATCATCAACCAGAACGGGTTGTACGCGTGTAACGGCTTGCTGGCCCAGCAAACCGCCACCAAAATAGGGCATGAAAAAAAATGGCGGTGCCTTTCCGGCATGCCACTGAACTACCATGGTGGTAAATTCACCTTGTGGGCCATGAATCAGTCCCGGGCGAAAAATTGTCCAATTCAATGAGCTTGCTTGCACCAATTGCTCCGCCCGCCATTTGGTTTTGTGATATTCCGCCCGGGCATTCTCCCGTGTGCCCAACGCGGACATATGAATATACCGGCCTACGCCCGCCGCCCTTGCGGCTTGCAGCACATTTTCGGTCGCCTGCACATGTGCCTGCACGAAACTTTGATGTCGTGTTTCCCGGATAATGCCCACGAGATGAATGACCCCCGCGCAGCCCTGCACGGCCATTTCCAAGCTTTGCGGCTCAAGCACGTTACCGTGCCGAAATTCTACGGAGGTATTCTCGGGCTGCCGCAACGGCATCTTGCGCGCCAAAATTCGCGCCTGCCGGCCGGACTGCAACAATCGTCTGACCACACTTTGCCCCACGAATCCGGTGCCTCCGGTGACCAATATGGTGTCTTTTTTATCGGTTTGCATCATGGTGCTGAATCCCTTTATAGCCTTTCCTTACGGCCTGTTCTGGATGGCTTATTCTAGCCTGTAAATCAGATCGTGTTTCGGTATTTGGTTCTCTGTTGTTTCCCATCGCCCGTCAGGGGCTTATACTGATGTCCGCATGCTGGATTTTTTGCACACACTGCTGAATCGATTAACTGCCTATCCCTGGTGGGTTGTAACGCTGGAGTTGGCTTTAATTGGCGTGGTGGTTTATTGGGTGCTGGAATTTTTACGCGGTACGCGCGGCGCGCGACTCATTAAGGGCGTGGCTCTTTTTTTAATTATTGCCTACACCATTATCAAACTCGGCGGCAATAAATTGCCGCAGGTCGAATTTCTCTTCAGCCGTCTGCTGGTATTCACCAGTTTTGCCATCGTGGTGGTCTTTCAGCCGGAATTGCGCCGGGCCTTGATCCGCCTGGGGGAAACCCGCTTTTTCCGGCCCGGCAGTTCAGCCTCCCGGCGATTAATTGACTCCCTGTGCCAAACGGCCGAATATTGCTCGCGCAATCGCATTGGTGCCCTGATTGCTGTCGAGCGGGAGGTTGGCTTAGGAGCGCTTTTGGAGCAGGGAACCATTCTTAACGCCGATACAACATCGGAATTATTAAACACGATTTTCTGGCCCGGCTCGATGCTTCATGATATGGGCGTGGTGATCCGTGAAGGCCGAATCGCGGCTGCGGGCGTGCAGTTTCCACTGGCGGAGGGCGTTGAAGTCAGCCCGGAAATGGGGGCGCGCCATCGGGCGGCACTTGGCCTGTCGCAGGAAAGTGACGCGATCATCATCGTGGTCAGTGAAGAGACCGGCATTATAAGTATTGCCCAGCGCGGTGAGTTTGTGCGTGAACTCACCGGTGAACAGTTGCGTGAAAGGCTTACCAATGCCTTACAGAAATCGGAGCATTCTGTGCCACACCGCTCCGCTGCGTAAGCGGTTGCGGCGCTGCAACAATCAATGGTGTGTGCCGTTGATTAAACTTTATGGCCGTGTTGGCCTGAAAGAATAATGCCTATGCCACAACAACAACGCCGAGTCTTCGAGCGACTGAAGGTCGTGCCATTGACACTGCTGCTGACACTGCTGCTTTGGATGTATGCCGACGCCCATTTGACGACCATTCAAAACGATCTCCCGTTTCAGATCAGCGTGGTGGTGCCCCCGAGTGATGCCAATGATATTGTGCAGATCATCAGCCCTTCCAATGGAGAATTCCACGTCAACATTCAGGGGCCGCGCGATCAGGTGCAGCAGATTCGGGATCAGGCGGATGGCCGAGCCATTTTTACCCATGATGACCGCAACAATCTCGCGTATGTTGTGCGGCACCTCCGCAGCTTAACCATCGGCCCCCAAAACTATATCAGTTCGGTGCGTGTGCTTAACGATTTGCCTTATTTCCGCCAGCGCCATGTTACGGTTATCTCCGCCACGCCCGCCCGCATCCAAATTGCTGTCGATCAAATGGTGTCGATTTCCCGCCCCATTTCATTTTCCGCTCTGCATCATGTTTCCGCCAGCATTATGCCGGCTGTAGCGCAAGTGCAATTGCCCAAAAGCCTGCTGACCAGTATTGGCGGGCAGGATCAGTTGCGCGTGGTGGCACAGCCGTTGTCAGATTTGACCACCTTGCCGCCACGCACCCGGCAAACCATTCAGGCCCAATTGGTTGTGCGCTATCCCGGAGCCGTCAATACACAGGTGCATGTGTCGCCCGCCACAGCTCTGGTAACATTCATCGTGCCGTCTGAACCCACTCATAAATTGAAACTGGGCATCGTGCCGGTCTGGATTCGCGGCCCATCCTGGCTGGTCGATCGCTACAGCATATCCATCCGCCCGGAGACCGTGCCGGTAACGGTAGCTGGTTCTCGGCCCGCTTTGCAGCGCCTGGGGCGGAAAATGCTCATAGGCGACTTAGCTCCCGTGCGGGACCGGGTGGTTGCATTTTTAAATATCACACCTTCCATCACCACCACCGATGGCTGGGTAGAGCACCATATTCGCTACGCGCTTCCATCGGGTGTGACTCTGGTAAAAGGTCCACGAACCATATTATGCAGAATTTCATACCGCCCGTCGGCCATCCCCACAACGGCACCGTCGCCTACGGCAACGTCAGGGCCTGCCATGGCGCAATAAAACTCACCCCCGTATAACCAATTGTTGAGGTATCCCGCTAGCTCAATGCGGAAGCGTTGAGTTGGAATTTCGTTACGCCCCCCGGTCAAACCGTATGGCCCGCGTGTCAGAATTTTGCAAATTAAAATTACCGATGCAAGTGAACCGCAACCAGGCGGAGAAGCCTGACCCGGAGGTTGCCAGCTACTCATCAAGCAAAGTTTTTCCCAGCTTCTGAACGCAAGGTTGCAGGTTCCTGTTTGGTCTTCTCGTCGGAAGCCGATCGTTGAACACCGGAGTACGCCATCGGCTACGGTACTAAGATAATATCGTCGCGTGAGGCTGGCTCTTCCATGCCCGAATAGACTAATAACGGCGGTCTACCCAAGGTCCAGATATTATCGTGTCTGGGGCCGACATCCGGCGTGCGCGTCCAGAAAACGCTGCCATCATCGTAAAGCACATTCTGTCCCATGCGATTGTGGTTCCAGGAATTCATATTCGCCTGCTGCGCGCCACCGCCGTAAAACAAAGGATTGCGATCCGCCAAGACCGCTACATGCCCAGATTGGTCCCAGTGATGGTGGTAGTCGGATAATTGGTCTATGTAGCTATATCCAACAGTGGACCATGCCGGATGTTCTCCCGCGCGGTCAAAAGATGTCGTTGTTGCCGTCACCGCCGGGCAGATCATCCGCGTCCAGGAGGTGTAACCTGTGCGCGCATCAAGCATGGGGGAAAGATTGGCTAAATTGCAATGCGCATCGGCGGCTTGATGCACCTGCGGTGTCATGCTGCGCGGCAGCCAGTCATGATCGGCTGGAATGACCATGCTTGGAAGCATGCCGTTATTGTTGGCCGAATATTGCCCGAAAGCTGTACCCAGCATCGCCAGATTATTAGCGCACGCCGTCTGAACCGCCAACGTTCGCGCTTTGTTAAGCTGAAAAATTGTCACCGTCAGCAATAGCGCCGCCGCAATGAGCATCACCGCAATATCCGCCTTGCGCGGGTCCCATGTTCGCCCTTGGAGCCGGGTATTGGTAAGCATGGATTTGCCAGCGTGTGGCACCATTCGCGGCACGGCGACAGCGCCTGCGGCGGCCACGGTGCGACGAGTTAAATCCGCCGGCGGTTCCACGGGGGGCAACTGCGCCAAGGCGTGAATAATTTCCGTAAGTCGAGGCGGGCACACGGTATGGTCGAAGGCTTGCGCGCCGGTGTGATCGACGTTTCCGTGCTCAAGCATCGCATCAATGTAGGCAGCCTCATGATCCGCCAATGGTTTTTTCGGAATTTCCTGATTGTCATTGATAGGGTTTAACATGGCATCACCTATTTACTCCCGGCGCACCGGAGCCGTATCGCCCACGGTTATTAATCACGTTGCTTTCCTTCACCTAGCCGCACACTCCACGCTTCGCCAAACATGGCCAAGGCTGAGTGGAGGCGACTTTTTACCGTTCCCAGCGGAATTCCCAGCATTTCCGCGATTTCTTTATATGCGAAGCGGTTGTAGTAGCTTAACAACAGCACTTCCCGATAAATCGTGGGCAACCGGGCGATGATTTGCCGTACCGCAGCGGCGTCCTCCATATCTATTAAACGTTCCGGAGCTGAAAGCGTATCAGACTCCATAAGGTCCAAAAATGTTCCCTGTTCTGCGTCATGGCCGGAGATATTATCCAGCGACTGAGTGCCGCGCCGCATGCTGGCGCGCAGATGATCCCGCGCTTTATTCGCGGCAATGGTAAATAACCACGGGCGAAACCGCCGCTTGGAATCAAACGTCACGGCGCTGCGATACACCTGAATGAATGTCTCCTGAAATAAATCCTCCGCTAAAGCCGCCTCATTGATAAAACGCTGCAAGAAGCTGAAAAGCTCTCTGCGGTAGCGTTCCACCAATTCGGCAAATGCGGCCTGATTACCGGCCACAAACTCCGCAACAAGATCTTCATCCGTGGCCATCAGGCTCTTCCTTTATTACGCGGAATATTGGTTTTGGTTCGATCCGCGCTTTATATTGTAAACGTTGACCCCGACGGAATTCATTTTCGCTGCAATTCGCCATGGGCATATTATTTTGTTTAATTCAACACAAAAGCGAAAATATACCATTGGTTACTGGATTCATCCAATCAGCTCGCCTAATGTTTCCTCGTATGAACAGATTATCACAACATTATCCGCTTCGCATTTTTTATGATGGTCAGTGTCCGGTATGTAACCGGGAAATTCAACGCCATCTTCGGCACGATCTTCTTGGGCACCTTCAGGCCATTAACATCGCCGCGCCGGACTTCAATGCTACCGCCTATGGGCTGGACGCTCAACGTGTGCATGATGTCATGCACGTACTGACCGCCGACGGGCAGGCCTTTACAGAAGTTGAGGCGTTTGTATGTATTTGGAACGCACTGCCTCCGCGGTTGGATCGGCGGCTCCTGGTCGCGTTGCTGCGTTTGCCGCCCGTCCGAAAACTCGCGGACATCGCTTACCGCGCTTTTGCTCAAAATCGGGTGCGTCTATTCGGCGGTTGCGATTCAACGCGCTGCGGCCCAAGCCACGCGGTCAGATCAGACTCCGGGCAACAGTCATCATCCGCATTAAAACCCGCTCACATGCGGGGTCAATTTTCCGGGCCTGACGCAAAATAGACAGCTCTGCCCAACCGCCGGTCGATTCGCCCTGTCGTGCCAGCCAGTTCAACGCTAACGCCTCAAAAGTTAATAAAAGCGTTTCACTCGCCTGCGCATGGTGCGGATCACCCGGATGATAAACGCCCGGCATAGGAAGTATGGCCACGCGTGTATCAAGCCGGCCCGGCGCGATAAGCTTTCCGGCATCGCGTGTCCACAATACCGCAATACCTTTGGGCCGTGGTTGCGGGGCATGGGGGGTTTTGCTCCAAGGTGTGGTGATGAGCCAATGCTGCTTTTGTTCCACGATGCACAGCGATTCGACCGGTACATCGGTGGGCATGGATGGGGTGGGGGCATGATTCATGCCGGCTGCTTGAATGTCCAGCCACACGCCGCCAGCCTTGAACACCTCCCGCAGGGCCGCACGATGATCTTGGCTGTTGGCAGGCGTCATGGCGATGATGCCGTCGCAGCAGAATTGTCGAATTTGCCGCGACGCCTCCAGCAGCGGCAGATATATCCGTGCCAGCATCGCGGCATCGCGTTTAAGGAATGCCTGTCGCTCGGCAGACTCCAATTCTCTGCGTGCTGCAACATACCGTCCCGCCGCCAGCAGCCCCTGTCCGGAATCCCACAGCCGCGGCGCAAAATCCGCAGGCTGGTTCGCAATATGTAAATGTTCACCCGTGTCGTTGTTCATATATGTCGATCATGTTTGAAACCTGTGGATCTGTCAAAGCGCAGGTTATGCCCAAGCCAGGAACAGCTTG
>JAJYPG010000077.1 GCA_021795535.1 Planctomycetota bacterium | reverse complement strand
GCGGCACCTTGGGTGCCACGAATGAACCATATCTTTTTTCATTTCCCCTGCCTTCCGAGTTTTTTCCACTGCTGCTAAGCGGCCAGTTCACACAAGGCGAAGTTTATTTTATGACCACACCCGTCATGGGCTGGCGAATGGCTTTTGTGGGCGATCCACTTTACAACCCCTTTAAGCATCATCCATATATTTCGGTCAAGGTGCTTAAACGCAATCCTCTTCTGGCCAAGGCGTTTGAGGAATTTCCGCCACCGAAAACGCAGCCAGGCCAACATTAAGAAAATGGTCCTGATTGCAGGTTGACCATCCGCCACACCATTGCCATGCCATTTGCCCCAAGGAGCGGGACCGCCCCCCTTTTTAAGCATAAACCGCAAAGGCGTCTGGTCATATCTTGCAGCCTCGATTCATCGGGACGAACTGTCCGTAACGGGTCGCCGCACTTAATGATCAACAGGGTGGAGAAAATAGGATTTTTTTTGTGCAGGGTTCATAAACTGGCCGCGAAATGGTATAAACGGCAGGCATGATTGAAAAGAAAGAAACAAAATCGGTAAAGTCATCAGTACAAGTGTCCACAGCGCCATCCCCGCTGCGTAAAAACCTGACAATTCTGGGAATTGTCGTGGTGGCGCTGGTTTCACTTTTAAGTTTTAACGCCAGGCTCGATACCACACTGTGGCGGGCGACGCGGTGGCTTATGGGCGATCAACAGCCATACAGTTGGCAGGCGGTAAAACTTAACCCGGCTACACATCCCAACGCGCCGTGGTGGCGAACGGTTACGCCTCCATTTCATTCCCAGTTGTATCACCACTTTGAATCGACCTGGCGGGCGCTGCGCGATGTGGGCGTTCCGGCAGAGGTTATTTTCATCATGCTGCTGGTGACGGTTTATGACCCGGCGAAATGGAAGGGAGGGGCGATTATGCTGGGAAGTATTCTGGGAGCCGGTGCGGTTTCTGAAGCATTTAAGAGCTTGTGCGGACGTGTTCGCCCGATTGGCATGTTACCCAGCGGACATTTGAATAATGGGCTGAACGTGTGGGATTTTGGCCGAGGATTGCATACGCAAATAGACCTGAGCTTTCCAAGCGGACACGCCGTGGTGGCATTTGCGATGGCTGCGGCGCTGACCTATTTATCGCCGCGTGGCAAGTGGCTTTTCCTTTTGGTGGCGTGGCTGACGGCTTTTTCCCGCGTGGTGATGCAGGCCCATTTCTATTCTGACATAATTGCCGGGGGCACCATCGGCTGGTTCTGCGGGTTTGGCGTGGCTATTTGGATTGGAGAGCGGCTTGGCGTTCCGCAGCGACAGAGGCGGGCAGCCGGAATTGATCCCGCTTCAACAGCACCAACAGAGTAACAATAAGACAGAGGCTGGCGGAAAGATAATAAGGCGAAGCAGGAAACAGATACTCGAAAAGCAGGCCGGCGAGTATGGGGCCGACGCAGCGCGCCAGACTGGCCATACCCTGGTTGGCGCCAAGCACTTCGCCCTGTTCATCGGGAGCGCAATGGCGACTGATAAGGCTTTGCATGGCCGGATTAAATATGCCTGCGCCAATGGCCAGCAGCAGTCCGCCGGATAGAAATCCGGTCCATTTCCAGGCCCAATGAACCGGTATTGCGATAACCACAAGACCCGCAGAAATAATGAAGGGGCCGACAATGGCCAGAGCCAATTCTCCATATTTTTTTGTGAGCCGGCCAATCATTCCGCCCTGAATTAGAACCATCATTACGCCTATAGCACCAAACAATAGTCCAGTGGCCACCGATACGCGGCTATCCTGTTTTTTACGAAACGCAATCGCTTGCGGCGAGTTGGAAAATACCTGTGCATCAGCGGGTGCGACCGGGAACGGTGCCGCGATAGCCACAGAATTCCGCTGCGTCCTGGCCGCACCAGAATCACTTGTCCGCACCGGTTGATGCATGGGAAAAAGCCGATGTTGTATCAGCAGGCTTAGGGTCTGTTCCATGCCCGCAAAGGCGAACCCATTGATGAAAAACAACAAAATCAGCGGACCGATAATGGGACGGGCCAGCGTATGTTGCAGTCCGCGGAAAGAAAATCGACGGGCGGCGGCATCGTTTTTCATGGCATTGGGCTGGCGCGATTCCGCGAGCTTTAACCAAGTCATGGTGAGAGCCACAATCGTGAACATGCAGGCCGCAAGTGGAACATATTCCAGTCCGAAAAATTTACTCACTCCAGCGCCAATAAGCGGACCACAGACAAAACCGAGTCCGAAGGCCGCGCCAATGACACCCATCCCCTTGGCCCGGTTTTCCGGCGTGGTGATATCGGCAATATAGGCATTGGCGGTGGAAATGTTGCCGCCGCTGATGCCGTCAATCATGCGGGAAACAAAGATAAGCACAATGCCTAAAGCCTGGCCGCGAAATTCATTGGCGGAAAACAAAACAAGAAAGCCAATCAATGTGCCAAGCTGACTGATAAGCAGCACCGGTCGGCGGCCAATTCGGTCGGACCACCTGCCGAGAATCGGTGCGAAAATAAATTGAAAAAACGAATAGGTCGCGCCAATAAGCGTAAGATAAAAATAATTGCTGATGCCATACTGCTGACCATAAAGTTGTAAATTGGGCAGTACAATGCCAAACCCGACGAGATCAATAAACACAATGAGAAATATGGTGAATAAACTGGCTTTTTTCACGTTTTACTCCGTACAGCTTGAAGCGGGCCGCATTTTAGCCGCCCAACTTTTTACAGGTTATTACCCTGTTTTGGTTCATTTTTTTGCGGCAGCTCGCCTGGCTGCGGCTTCAAATGCCGCCAAAACATCGGCTAAAATGGTGTCGGAAACCGTCACCGCCCCAGGGGAAAGCCGCAGTGTCTCTACATCCACGAGAAGCAATCCGAGGCCATCGTATTTTTTCAGAACGTCGGCCAAAATGGCGACGGCATCCAGCCCGGTTTTTTCCCGGAAGGTATTGAGGCTCAGGCCCTCGTTAAGCCGCAGAGCGAGTATCACCGATTCTCCCCACCGATTCAAGCCTTGAAGATGTTCCATTTGTGTGACGGGCAGACACGGTTGGGCGGCAAGCAGGGCGTCGGTATAACGCATAAGACTGGGAACATTTTTCCAGCGGTATCCGGAATGATGGCCCGCTGCGGCGGGTCCCCAAGCCAGATAATTGCCTCCACGCCAATAACGAAGGTTGTGTTGACATTCAAAACCAGGGCGAGCGAAATTGGAAACCTCATAGCGGAACAGACCGGCGGCGGAGAGTGTTTCCCGCACAAGTTCAAACATTTCCAATTCCAGTGTTTCATTCATGGGTGTGATGAGGCCGCTTTTCAGGCGGGCGGTCATGGGAGTATTGGGTTCATAGACCAGGCTATAACAGGAAATATGATCAGGTTGCAGTTCCAGTGCACTCTTGAGACTGTTGTGCAGAGATGAGAGCGTTTGCCCTGGAATGCCAAAAATCAGATCAATGTTTATGTTTTCCAGTCCGGCGTGCCGAGCTATTCCAACGGCGACCGGAACACTGGCCGGGTCATGATCGCGCTGTAGCGTAACAAGTTCCGCGGGATTGAAGGATTGAGCGCCGAAGCTGACACGGTCTACACCTGCTTTTACCAGTATTTGAGCGCGGGCGGGGTCAAAGGTGTTGGGATTGGCCTCCACGGTAAATTCGCGCAGGCGAGTGGAGCCAATGGAGCGGCGTAACAGACGCAGGAGATCGGCGAGGTCCGCAGGTGGCAGAAGTGTTGGTGTACCTCCTCCTATAAAGATCGTTTCTGGTTCTGGCAGTCCAAAATGGGCCAGTTGAAGCTGAATTTCCTGTTCCAAGGCGACTAAATATCGCGGAATTTGGTCCAAATGGCCTGCCAGGGAATAAAAATCACAATAATGACACTTTGTGGTGCAAAAAGGGACATGGACATAGAGTGCATCCACAACAGCGTTGCAATCCAGCAATTCCCTGCCAGGTAACACCGCAAAATCGCTTTGCGGCGACAGCACTTTCTCCAGCGACTGGTTCGCGATTGTTAAATTTACGTTATTTGTCATATTTTTTGCGACCTCAAGAGCATTATTGTACGATATATCAGTCAGAGGGTCAGAGTTTTTAAGTTTCTGTTAAGCGTTTTGCGCGGGTTTACTGTGCGCAAATGCGTTTTATTTTGCGGACTGGCTTGCAAACAGGCTTTTATATGCCGGAGATTATGTCATGGATATAACACTTGTTGTTTTTAAAGAAGACGGTCAACGTCGCGAATTTCCTCTGCATAGAACCAGGTCGATTATTGGACGTGGCGACGATTGTGAACTGCAGGTTCCGCTGGGAACCATTTCACGACATCATTGTGAAATACATATTGAAGACAATTCCGCAGTGCTTAAAGACTCGGGAAGTTCCAATGGAACCTACCACAACAACCAGCGTGTAACAGTAGAGCAGCCGCTGATGCCGGGAGATCATATTCGTATTGGCCCGGTAACATTTACGGTACTGATTGATGGGGAACCCACGCAGATAAAACCCGTGCGAACTATTTTAGGCGAGGATATTTCCGATAATACTCACAACGAGTCGGAGGATTCCGGCACGGTGGACCTGGAACCCAAAGACCTGCCTGTGGCGGAGGAACTGGACCACGACACTGTTGCCGTTGACGACCCGCTGGCGGCGCTTCAGTCCTTAACAAAGCCCAAAGCTTGATGCCTTGAGATGAAAATAATTCCGCAGAACAGTCCGCCTTGTCGGTGGCATATATGTGCCGGACTATCTGTTTGTGTTTTTATTTTGATATCGGTGTTCTGTGCGGCGGGTTTGCAGGTTTTGCCGATCGCCGCGCACAGCCCCAGTCCGCAAACCCTTGCCGACCATCTGAAACAACTTGTATCTGACCGGTGGTATGTGCGGTCTAAAGCACAACAATGGCTGCTGCGGCGGAAGAGTTCCATTTTAAGCGTTCTGGTTCCAATTGTTTTGCACACGCATAATCCAGAGAAGAAAAGCCGTCTTGTTCACATTTGCCTGCAACTGCTGCTGGCGCGCATGGAATATATTCCGGGTGCCAGGCCATTTATTGGAATCGGCTTTTTTCTGCGACGCGTCACCATTAAAACCAAAACAAAAATTATCCGGCTCAATGCGGCACAGGTAAGCTCCGTTCTTCCCGGTTTTCCAGCCGGACGGGTACTGCATGATGGAGATTTAATACTGGCGGTGAATTCCCACCCGTTTCCACGCACGGCCACCATCAATTCCTTTCGAATGATGCTCATTACCTGCGTACCGGGGACAAGAGTTACTTTGCTGGTAATGCGTGGCAGACAATTGCATGTGTTTCACATTCCGCTGGTCGGCATGCCGGTTTCCAGCATTGCCCTTGTCCAATTGATGCAGCAGCGTAACGCGGTGGCCAATCAATTCGCCCACCGTTATTGGCCGATGACGCGAAGTATTATTCTGGCACCGGAAAGGCTGCGGCATTAAACCGTAATTCCCCCCCTATAAGATGCAGCCCCCCCCCTGGAAATACGGGGGGTTACTTTATTTATTTGGGTTTGCCATTTTCGCAGCAGAACGGCGGGTGGAGAAGAGCGGCTGGGTATAATTTCGATGTACATGGCATAAGTGTATCGTAAATAAAATCAACGCCAAGACCATACAATTTATTTATATGCACACATATTTAAGGAAAAACAGCCCGGGACAATTGCCATAAACCATGACACATCACAACTTGTGAATGTAAATCGAAGCGCAATTGGGGGGGGAGCTACGGGCTAAACGGTTCTGATCTCATACCGGTGACGCCAGTAGGCCTCGATCTCTTCCAGTGTTTTGCCTTTGGTTTCAGGCAATACCAGCACCACAAACAAAAAACTGATGAGCGAACAGCCGGAGTAAATGAAGTAGGTTGCCGTAAGTCCGATATTGGCCTTAAGCATCGGAAATGTCTGGGCCACCGCGAATGTGGCGGTCCAGAGAGTTAGCACACCCACGGCCGCCGCCCGCCCGCGAATCCGCGCCGGAAATATCTCTGAAATAATGAGCCACGGCAGCGGCCCCATAGCCATGGCAAACGCACCACAGAATGTTAATATGCTGATCAGCAGTATCACCACCTGCCCGTGGCTGAAATGAGGGATCGTGGTATGCAGCGTCTGGCCATGCACAATAGCGGTTGTGGTAATGCGATTGGCCAAGGCAAAGATCAATCCCACAGATGCCAGTGATACGACTTGGATTGCGGTGCCAATGGCCAAGAGCGGCTTTCGCCCCGCCTTATCCGCGAAACCAATGGCAACAAAGGTGAACACCAGAGTCACCATTCCCACCAGGGCGGTGGAACCAAATGCGCTGGTGGTTTTCATGCCCGCCGCCTCAAATACACGCGGAGCGGAGTAAATAATC
>JAJYPG010000076.1 GCA_021795535.1 Planctomycetota bacterium | reverse complement strand
CTCTGCAAAGCGGTCTGGCGGTAAGCCCGCGCGGCCTGGGGTCGGTGGTCGGCATTTTGCTGGCCGGGCGACTTGTGGGTGTGATTGATTCGCGTCTTTTCATGATTCTTGCGCTAATAGCCCTGGCCTGGTCCAGCGCATTGCTCGGGAATATAACGCTGGATGTCGGCATGTTCACGGTAACCTGGCCCATTATTATTAATGGCTTTGCCACCAGCCTGCTGTTTATTCCCCTGACCACCACTACCATGGGGACTCTGCGTAATGAACAGATTGGCAACGGCAGCAGTATTTACAACCTGATGCGCAACATGGGTGGCGCCATCGGCATTTCCATCACCACCACCATGCTTAGCCGCACCAGTCAGGCACGGCAGAATTTACTTATCACCCATGCCAATGCCTCCAACCCGCAGTGGCGCGCCACAATTGCCCACCTGCAGAGAGTTCTGGCCCACACCGGCCCACCCGCTACCGTACACCAGCAGAGTCTGGCCTTGGCCTATCGCATGGTCAAACAACAATCTGCGGTATGGGCTTTCGCCGACGATTTCCGTCTGCTTGCTGTGCTTTGCGCCTGCTGTATTCCGCTGATATTTCTCCTCAATGCCCCGCATCGCCATTACAAGCCTCGGCCTGCGGATTGACGGCTTGCCATGGTAATCTTAGACTAATGAATTCAACTTAATGGTGGATTTAGCTCAGTTGGTTAGAGCACGGGGTTGTGGTCCTCGGGGTCGCGGGTTCGAGTCCCGTAATCCACCCTTTTTTCATGATGGCAGCGGAGATAACGGGATAAGACTTCGGATAACACGGCGTGGCGGTGCTGCAACCCAAATGTCGCGCGGAGATGCGGGGTGACAGAGGGGACGAAGGATTAACCAGGGGGACGACGACAGATTACACGACACGAGAGCGAAATGGGCTTTGGAAACGGGGACATTAATACGACCTTTCTGGCGGCATTAAATCCTTGCCGACAAATGATTTAGCAAATAACTTCTTGTTAAAATAACATTATGTTAATTGATGTTAGTATATATGTTTATTGCATTACCACACAGTATCCGCCGCTTTGGGTAATTGGCGTAATCCGCGGTTTTTGCGGTTTTGTCTTCCCGCCGTCACCGCTTGACCGAGAGGCGGTCATAAATGGATGCCCTGATTTTAATCGGGAATCGTTGGTATACCGCCTCACGGATATTGTCGGGACGTACCGCCCTGCAAAGTAGAACGGAAATTATTTGCGCGGATGGAATTTCTGGTGTACGGCCTTGAGCCGGTCGGCATCCACATGCGTATAAATTTGCGTGGTGACCACATTGGAATGGCCCAGCAGTTCCTGCACAATTCGCAGGTCCGCTCCGCCGGAAAGCAGATGCGTGGCGAACGTGTGCCGCAAAGTATGCGGATGAATGCGCCGCAGGCCCGCCTGCTTGGAAATGCGCGACAATCTCTGCCACAGCACAATGCGGTTGATCGGCTGGCCGGAACGGGAAACAAACACCTGT
This sequence comes from Planctomycetota bacterium, assembly GCA_021795535.1. Next base: position 4,945 of record JAJYPG010000076.1, on the reverse strand, counting down.
GGCCGCTCTATTCCCTTCACAGCGATAAGCTGCGGGCGCAATTCCGCGAGGTATTTTTTGATGGCATTTTGTGCAGGCTTGCCGATGGGAATAATCCGCTCTTTTTGGCCTTTTCCCACCACGCGAATGGCCCCAAGGTCCATGTGCAGATTGCTTGTGGTTAAATCCGCCAGTTCGCTGGCACGCAGGCCACAGGCATAAAAGAGTTCCACAATGGCTTGATCGCGCAGGGCCAGGCGATGGTTTGGATCCACCGCTATAAGCAGTGCATTCATTTGTGCGCGGCCCAGCACCTCAGGGAGCTTTTTCCACTTATGCGGAGTGTCCAGCAGTTCCGTCGGATCCACGCCACAGAATCCGCGGGCTTTGGCGAACCGGAAAAACATTTTCATGGCGGCGGCGTGGCGCAGAATACTGGCGATCTGCATTTTTCTTTCGCTTTGCAGATAGCGCAAATATCCGCCGATCAGGTTGGTGTCAGCCTGTAAAATCGGCTTTTTCGCCCGGACACAAAACGTGGCAATGTCGGCCATATCACCGCGATAGGCCAGCAGCGTGTTGTTGGAAAGCCCGAGTTCCATTTCAACGTAAGTTAAAAAGCCGGTGATGGCGGAACGGTCGCGTGGATCCATATCCACTTCAATGGCGGCTAAGGAGATACGATCTTTTTTCTGGCCACGCGGCATGAAGTTCACCTGTTAAACTCTACGAAGCTATTGATGATACTTTTACCAAACAGCAAAATCCGATTTTTTGTAGTGCAGGTCTCCAGACCTGCATTACAATTCCTTGTCAGAACATAAGTACCATCAATGGCCGTGTAGAGTATAAACATCCGTTATGCTGGTCCGTCGCAGAAAAGTAACATGAACCGACGCCATCTTTCATCGCAATAATCCGCTGCCCATGCGTTGAATCCTTCCGTTGGAATCAGCATAACCGCCGCACCAGACCGCCTCAACTTGCCGCAAGGCGAGATGGGAACTCTCGAAGAAAACACCGGAAAGAATTCAGGCTTCGTCCGGTGCGGCTAGACCACCATCATTTTCATTCGTGGATATTTCCGGTTTTTCCTGGTTGCTTTGCTCCAGAACGCCACCTGCGCGATTGGCGGGGGATTTTTCCTTTTCCAGCCAGTGAGTGATGCGCTGTGCCAGGCCGGCGGCATCGGTCAATTTTTGGCGTGATATATACAAACCCGGATCGCGCGTGCGGAAAAGATGATAACAGACCAGTGAAACGACCTCTTCCGGATTGGCAACTGGGGAAAATTCCGCAGGAGAAATTTTTCCGTCTTTCGGATTTTCACCCGCATTATCACTGACTTCTACGGCAATCTCCATGGACGTGGCCTTGGTGAAACAATTCGCCGCCATTTGCAGCCAACGGTCGCAAAATTCTTTGTTTGCCGACTGGAAGTCCGTGGTGCGCACCTGCGCCAGCCGCCAGATACCGTACGGACTGATGACATGGGGTTCAATCCAGCGACTGGTTTTTCCGGGCAGAAAAGCCAGATAACCCCACGCGTTCATGGGCACCAGATGATTCAGGCCAGCGATGGAAAGTTCGTCAAGTTTCTTAAGCTTGTCGCGACATTTTCCCGCCTGGCGAAAATCCAGTCGCGCTGCGGCGGCACGCATGGCATTTTCCAGAGTTTGGCGAGTGGCAACATGCGGCGAATCCGCTGAACCAGCACTCCACTGGTTAAGAAGTTGTATTGCGGCGATTAGACCAATGGAATATTCCGTCATGGAAACAGAGCCATCGCAGGGCGCGGGGCATTTGGCCATTTCCTTATAGGCACACGCCCGGCCATGGGGTGTTTGATGAAGAATATCTTCATAACGGCAAAGATCGAAAAGATCGGTGATTTCGTGGACCAGAGTCTGGGCGTTGTTACGTCCCGCGATCGGGCCAAAGGTGAGGGTTGAGGCGTTGAATATTTTTGTGCCAATATGGAAAAAGGGGGCGGCGGCTTGCGGATTAATGCTGATAAACCAGGCAGGTTTCCAGCCGAGCATTCGCTGATAACGCTTTGGATAAAGCTCGCGGGCCGCCTGGCTGTAACGCCAGTTGGCCCAAAAACCACTGCCGACGGGCAAATAGCTGATGGAGTGCGTGAGACTGAGGTAATCAATTTGTGGACCAGGTTTGGGCGATTTGGTTTCCGTTGTAATGGCAGAATCGGGTGAGTCCGGGGTGGTGGTTTTCGGTGCCAATGCGGTATTGGCTGGCCAGAGGCGACGGGCAACTGCGGCGCGTAAATCCGCCGTGGTGGCCAGAAGAATAGGCGTAAAATTGGCGGAAAACAGCGCGTAGACCGCAGGTTTGGCGGGGAAAGAGGCGGGTCCGTCTGTTAGAGCTTCAATAATGGCATGGGAAAATCCGTGTTTGGCCAGTGGCCGGAGAGTATGATCAGCGGGGGTGGGCATGGACAATCCCCGTGGGGTCCGTCTGCGGCCAGGAAGCGTAAAACATCAGACCGGCATGCCGGTGATGTCCGATTCAAAAACCAGCGTGCCGTCGCAAATTCCCTGACACCTGGCAATTACCCGACGACGGGACATATCCACCATTTTAGCTATGAGATATAGTGAATTTGGCGGTGTAACCGAGCCGCGAAAGCGGGTGTTGTCCGCCTTCACGAAGCCCAGGAATCCCATGTCAGGTGTCACAGTATGGCTCATGTAAGAGCAAAGCTGGGCGGCGGCCTCAAGGATGATCACGCCGGGCATGAGCGGTCGGCCGGGAATGTGTCCACGAACCCAGAATTCATCCATGGTGACAAATTTGACGCCGACAACTGTAACACTGGGAATATCCACATGAATAATGCCGGATAACTGTTCCATCTCAAAGCGATGTGGATTGATTTTGCGAATCTCTTCGATCGGTGTTTCGATGCGATTGAGATCCAGCGAGCCAATATCATAAAGAAACGATGGAGCCATGGAACCTTTCCATTTCGGGTTTGGATTTAATCCGAATTCAAATACAACGCCGACACCGGACCGCGGAAACAGCCCCGAAATCGGTAACGACGCGACTCTCGCCCCATGGCCGGAAAACACAGGACGAATGAAACCTGACACGCCGCCAAAAGGTTATAAGGCAGCGTATGCCGGGGAGCAAGTGGCATGAATGGTGCCCGATGGCAAAGGGGTGTGAAATTTTTTCCAAAAGTAGCCGTAAGCGCATAATACCGCAGCTACGAATTGTCGAAAGCCACGTTCTTAGCAGCACTTATGTGCTGTTTGGCACTTCAACGGGCATTGGTTTGCACGGGGAAAAATAGAAAACACTATTTTCATGCCGTCCCGGAAAAAATGGCACACATGAATGACTAAATGTATGGGTGGCCATCAGGGGGCTTGCGTACGCATCTCCAGTATCTTTACGCGAATGTTCTGCGCCATTTTACGAACATCCTGCATGGCTTTGCGTACGCGGGTACCAGCCTGTTTGTTGCCGCCGGAGGCCTTGGCCATATCCTCGGCAATTTGATCGACAATTTGCTTCAGTTGCTGATATTCTTCCATGACGCAAGCTCCTTTGAAGAACCAGGCTCAAGAGGTTGATACCCGGAAGAGAATATCCGCGAAATCGCACCAACCTGCCGCCTGACCCTATTATCGGCCCCTTTGGGCCTTAAACTTTGAATGAAAACGCGAATATTTCCCTGGAAGTGCCCTTGGCCTATGATTCTGGCCTTTTTTAGGGGCAATATACCTCCGGATTGGCATCTAAATTGACGGCGGGCCGGACCGTTTGTGCGGCGAACCTGCCCGATTAATGTACACCCTTCTCGGCCAGCCAGCGTTCGGCATCTATGGCGGCTTTACACCCCATGCCCGCGGCGGTAATGGCCTGGCGATACACAGAATCCGCGCAATCACCCGCCGCAAATACCCCTTCCACGCTGGTCAGGGAACGGAAGCGATCTTTCAGCACAACATATTTTTTTTCATCCAATTCAACTTGGCCGGCAAGAAAGGCGGTGTTGGGGGTGTGGCCAATTGCCGCGAACATGCCGCTGCATTCCAGCACGGTGGTCTGGCCGGTTTGCAGGTTTTTCACCCGCACGCCTGTAACGCCTTTTTCATCTGAGCCAAGAACCTCTTCAACCGCTGAATTCCAGACCGGTTTTATTTTAGCATTACTCAGCGCCCGTTGGGCCATAATTTTACTCGCGCGAAAAGTATCCCGTAGATGCACCATGTGGACTATCGTGGAAAACTTGGTCAGATAGGTTGCTTCCTCCACGGCGGAATCTCCCCCGCCCACCACCACCACGGGCCTGTCGCGGAAACGTGGCAACGCCCCGTCGCAGACCGCACAGGCCGAAAAGCCGTTGTTTTCAAACTTGCGTTCGCTTTCCAGACCAAGATAATTCGCCGCCGCACCGGTGGAAATAATAACACTGTGCGAAAGCAGCAACTCCTCGCCATTGCCGTTAAGTTCATCGGAATGCCATATTTTGAAAGGGCGGGCGCTTAAATCTACCTTGGAAACAAAGGAGCCTTTCACCACAGAACCAAACCGCTCGGCCTGCTGCCGCATAACGCCCATCATCTTCTGGCCATCTATGCCATGTTCAAAACCCGGGTAATTTTCCACTTCCGTGGTGAACATCAGTTGGCCGCCGGGCATGCGTTCGCGGCTTAAGCCGTCGCCAGCCAGAACAACAGGTTGCAGGTTGGCACGAGCGGCGTAAATAGCAGCGGTCCAGCCAGCGGGGCCGGAGCCAATGATTGTTACTTTTTGAATATCAGACACGGTTGAATCTCCAAACATCATCAGACGGAGCATTATACGCCGCGAGTCCTTCCAGGCTACTGGCGCGGTGAACTGTGGGCAAAAAACCTGCCTTTGTGATGCCGTACTTTTATGGGCCAGTCAAAAGCGGCGGAAAGAAATATTGAGTTAAGCACCTTCCGCGGCTCGC
>JAJYPG010000075.1 GCA_021795535.1 Planctomycetota bacterium | reverse complement strand
CCTCCAGCAGGGCAGCCTGGGTTTTTGGCGGCGTGCGGTTAATTTCATCCGCCAGAACAATATTGGCGAACAGCGGTCCGCGAACAAAGCGGAATTCGCGGCGACCCGTGGCACGGTCTTCCTCCAGCACATCGGTGCCGGTAATGTCGGAAGGCATAAGATCAGGCGTAAACTGCACACGCTTGAATTCCAATTCCAGAACATCGCTTATGGTCTTCACCAGCAGCGTTTTGGCCAGACCGGGCACACCCACCAGCAGAACATGGCCCTGGCAGAACATGGCGGTTAGTACCTGTTCTATCACTTCCTGCTGGCCGACAATAACCTTGCCCAGTTGTTCGCAGGTCATACGGTAAGCCATGGCGAATTGTTCCACCGCTTCCACATCTGATCCACCGGGTTGAACGGAAGCGATGGACGCGATTGGGGCGATGACCGGAGGTGCGGCCACCGGAACCTGCCGAGGCAAAGCCGCGGTAGTGCCTTGTACGGTTGGCTGGGTGGCCAGGGGAACCGCCATTGGCGGGCGTGGTTCGTCAGCCAGTGGTATAGTCCCGCCGACGGGAGATGACGATGTGGCCGGGGAAGTGGTGTCTGGAACCGGATTTTCCGGAAGAATTTGATCCGGATCAGAAAAACTTCCCATAAATTTCGACATCTTATATCTCCGATTAACTTTGGTGCGGTGGAAGGCACTTCATCAAACCGTTTCCGCCGCACCAGCCGGGCATTAAGGCGTTACCTAACTACAATACCATCAGCAGGCATTTATTGCCTGATCGGACGGGAATCGCAACGGCGGTGTGTCCGTTTTAGCAAGATTTCCCGATGGATCGGGGCCTGGTGTGAACTCAAGGCCAAGTGCGGGGACCGCGGCGGCAATTGGCCGCCGCCGAAAATATTATGTATCCACTGTAACCTTATACCGGACAATGTGTTAAAATTTGGGACGGGTTGGGGCGGGGACAACTATTTGGGTTCATCCGGAAATGTGCAGGAAAGATCAGATGAAAAAGGAAAAATACAGTGCATCGCATTCCCTGGTCAGATATTGGGTAATGCCGCCGCTTTTGGCCGTGCTTATGGTGGTCTTAACCGGGCCGATTTTAACTGCGGCAACGGGAACCAACAGGGTTGAGAAAACCAAGCTGACAGATCGGCAGCGTAATAAAATGCTGGCGCAGGCGTGGAACCGGTGGAATAAGCTCACGCACGATTATTATCTGGCCGTTCCTGATTGGTCGCGTGTGATCATTAATGGCAAACTTCGCGCAAAATTCGCGCCGCACGCCATTCCCATTCTGCGCAAACTGGTGGAGACCGAAGATCAGATCAGTCAATTGGAACCAAGCTATGGGCGATACCTGATGTATTATGAGCTGCGCAATATCGCGCAGCTCGCGTCCTTTGGCGACAAGGCGGCGATTGCCCGGCTGGCGGCGACGGCCAAAAACAAGGATCCGCGAACCAGCATGATTGGCCAGTTGGAAAAGGCCCAATATAAATGGTGGACGGCAAATGGCGATCCAGCGAAACAACTGCATATTTTAAGATCGCTGGCACCGCTGACAAAAACATTTCCTTCATCCAATGCGCTGACACTGGGGCTTGTGAATATGGGAGCCTTTGCCGACACGGTGAATCCACGTGTGAGCGAATACGCCGTAAAATTGGCGAAAAGCCTCCGAACACCCATTGCGCAAAGTACGGCAGAGTCCCTTCAGTCCCGGCTGAAGCTGACGGAACTGGTGGGGAAGCCTTTTACACTCCAAACCCCCACACTGACAGGAGACACATTCAATCTTAAGAAGTGGCGCGGCAAAGTAGTGCTCATTACCTTCTGGAATCAGCCCGTGAGCCAATTTCGTCTCGGGAGCATTTACCAGCAGTTTCATCCGCAGGGATTGGAGATTCTGGGTGTTCCGGTGAACCAGCGTTTCACCCGCATCGGGACCATCATGATGACGCACCCGGATATATCCTGGACACAACCCGCCATCCAGAAGCCGACCGGTCCCAATCGCACCATTTTCGGATTGCCGATTGGTCCACACGATTCCATGCTAATCCTGGTCGGTCGCAAGGGAATTGTCCGCATGATATCCAACGACTCGCGTATGACCAATGTTGTGGCCGAAATACGCAAGTTGCTTGCGAAGTGATGTCAGGATATCCGTTGCGCATACATTTTAATTCGCGTCGAACGGGGCACGCGATAACTCCCGCGGCTGCGCCGAGAACAGGAGAGAGTTGACCAGGTGATCAGTAGAGCTCAAGGAAAGACGGCAAATAGGCGGACGGTACATTTTAATTCAATTCGAGCGGGCCACGGGATAACTCCCGTAACTGATCGCCTGAGGTGACCAGCTTAAATATAAACAACGAAGTTAATCCTGCACTGGTCCTAACCCGCAGCAGCAAGCCCAGACAAAAGCATGATTTATGCCGTGGGCCGCTTTGGACTGACAACTTTCCAGGCCAAGCCGGCGATTTGCATGCAAAGAATTGTCCAATAAGTGATATCAAATTCAAACCACCGCATGCCATGGGCGGCCGAGCGTTGTTGTGCATGGTGGTTGTTATGCCAGCCTTCGCCAAAGGAGACCAGAGCGACCCACCAGTTGTTGCGGGAATCGTCGCCGGTTTCAAAGTTACGATAGCCCCAGGTATGGGCGGCGGAATTCACAAACCAGGTGGCGTGGTACATCACCACGGTGCGCAGGCAGATGCCCCAAAGCACCCAGGCGAAGCCCGCGGTCATGGTACCCATCAGCCACCAACCCAGTGCGAACAGCAGGGCCGCGGCAAAAAATTGCGGCACATACCAATACTTGTCAAAAAACATCATGACCGGGTCTTTTTGCAGGTCTTTGGTCACGGCGTATGGGTCTTCATCGGGCCGTGCGGAATGAAGAATCCAGAATACGTGCGACCAGCAGAAGCCATCACGCGGCGAATGCGGATCGCCAGGAAGATCGGATGCGGCATGATGCAGGCGATGCGTACCAACCCATTTAATCGGCCCCCCCTGCCACGAGAGACAGGCGAAAAAAGTCAGCGTATATTCCACCCATTTATAGGTGACAAAGCTGCGGTGTGTAAGAAGGCGATGGAACCCAAGCGTCACGCCCCAGGCTCCGCTAATCCAGCACATGGCCAGGAACACGGCCAATGAGGACCAGCCCATAAACATGGGCAGGAAAGCCACCACAGCCAGAATATGCAAAATCAGAAACACCGAGGTGTGATACCACTGGAAATGAACCGCCTGACCATCGCGCATGATGCGTTTGCGAAACAATTGGTTTTTCTGGCCTTCCTGGCGGCTTTGTCCAAAGTCAGGTAAACTTGCCTTTGCGTTGTTTTTTTCGATCAGTGTCACAGCAGCCTCTTGTAATTCCATCCGCTTTCTGCAATATCCGAAAACCAAATGAATATCCGGAGTGTTGGCGGAAAACTTTTACCGTCACTTAAGTATAGCATATCCGCCACACAATTTCGAACATCACAAAACAGGAACTGACGCAAATTTCCCATTATTGCGTTACAATAACGCCGCCATAAAAGGCTTGTGGAGTTTCCATGACGCAATCGTATCGAAAAATTCTGGTTACCTCGGCTCTTCCCTACGCCAATGGGTCCATTCATATTGGGCACCTGGTGGAATACATCCAGACCGATATCTGGGTTCGGTTCCAAAAACTGCGCGGCCATAACGTAACATACGTCTGTGGTGACGATGCCCACGGCACCCCCATCATGCTGCGTGCCCGCAAAGAAGGTCTTGAGCCGGACCAGTTTATTGCCCGCATGAACCGCGAGCATCAGGAAAGTTTCGCCCGCTTTGGCATAGACTTTGATCAATATTACTCCACCCATTCTCCGGAAAACCGCGAACTCTGTTACGCGATTTATCAGCGGCTTGCGGCGGGCGGCCATATTGTACAGCGCGATGTTGAACAATTTTTTGATCCGGTGGAAAACATTTTTCTACCCGACCGTTTTATCCGCGGAACCTGTCCGAATTGCAAAGCGGCTGATCAGTATGGGGACTCGTGCGAAATTTGCGGCAAGCATTACAACCCGACGGACCTGATCAACCCCAAAAGCGCCATCAGCGGTGCGGTGCCGCAGCGGCGCAAAAGCCCGCATTTTTTTCTGCGGCTGGAAAATTTTCGCGAAACATTGCAAACGCTTATGTCGCAGGGCTTTGTTGAGGAATCAGTCGCAAAAAAACTCGCGGAATGGTTCGGCGAAGAACTCAAGGACTGGGACATCTCGCGCGACGCCCCCTTTTTTGGCTTTGAGATTCCCGATCATCCCGGCAAATTCTTTTATAACTGGCTGGACGCCCCCATCGGTTATCTGGCCGCACTGGCCAGGTTCCTGCGGGGCAACGCCGCGGATGCCCAGGAATTCTGGCAGGACCCGGACCTGGAAATTTATCACTTCATAGGCAAAGACATTGTCTACTTCCACGCGTTGTTCTGGCCCGCCATGCTGGCTGGCGCGGCGTTAAATGCTCCAAGGAAGCTATTTGTGCATGGCCATTTGACAGTCAATGGCGAAAAAATGTCCAAAAGCCGCGGAACCTTTATCAACGCGGACCAATATGCCGCACATCTGGACCCGCAATGGCTGCGCTATTATCTGGCCACACGCCTTACGGCAACACCGGCGGATTTGGACCTTAGTTTTACGGACTTTACGGCCCGCGTGAACAGCGAACTGGTGGGCAAACTTGCCAACCTGATCAGTCGTAGCGCGCCGATGCTGGTGAAAAACCTGGATGGCCGCACGGGAATTCCCTTGGCGGACGCGGTGCCCCTGCTGAAGGAAATTCGCGACGCCGAACCGGTTATTGCCCAGGGATATGAAGACCGCAATTTTGCGGGCGTCACCCGACTGATCTGCCAACTTGCCGATAAAGCCAACAAATATGTTGAAGATCAGGCCCCCTGGTCGCTGATAAAGAAAGACCCGGAGGCAACCCGCGGCGTGCTGACGGCGGCATTGGAATGCGGGCGAATTTTGACGCTTTACCTCAAACCCATTCTGCCCATCTATGCCGCCAAAGTGGAGGCCTGCCTGGGAATTCCGGCAATGAAGTGGTCGGATGCGGTTGATTCCATGCCCTCGCGGAAAATCAACCCCTTTGAACACCTGGTAACCCGTATTGAAGAAAGGCAAATTCAAGCCATGCTACAGGAAAATCTTAACAACGGATCCACACCGACGTCGGCGGCAACATCAACCCCGGCCATCGCCGCGACAGCGGGCATACCGACGCACGAACCACTGGCCCCCACCTGCACCATAGAGCAGTTCGCGGCAATAGACCTGCGCATTGCCCGCGTGCTGGAAGCCGAAGCGGTGGTGGAAACAGATAAACTAGTGCGTCTGGTGCTGGATGCCGGACCGCTGGGCAAACGCAACATTCTGGCAGGCATAAAGAAGGCGTATACCCCGGATCAGTTGGTTGGCCGCCTGGTGGTGTTTTGCGCCAACCTGGCTCCGCGTAAAATGAAGTTCGGCACCAGCGAGGGGATGATTCTGGCCAGCGGGCCGGGCGGTGCGGATGTGTTTTTGCTTTCGGTGGAGGCCAAAGCCTCGCCCGGAGAGCGCGTACACTAAAATCTGATGGGGCGGAAAACGCTGGTTGCGGCCAAGAGGAAAGCCGCCGGTTTTGACAAGGTGAAAACTCGTGCCAATTAATTGCGCTATAGTCGGTCTGGAGCAGATACAGAAAGACTGGATAGAGGCCATTGCGCAGGGGCGCAATGCGGGCACGATTAATATTGTCGCCGCCGCACAACAGCAGATGGGCTCGGCGCGGGCGCTGGGGCAGCGTTTGGACGCCCCTTTTTATGTTGATTTTCGCCGGATGATGCTGGAAGCCACGCCACAGATGGTTATTCTGGATCGTCCGCGGAATTTCTCGCTGGATTTCATTCAGGCGTGCATTCAGCAGGGCATCGGAATTTTCAGCCTCGGCCCGCCGGTGCAAAACCTGAATGAATCGCAGAAACTGAATCTGATGCTCGAACCAGTAACGCCTCTGCTGTATATATGGCCACGGATGACTTCGTCATGGGCGATGCGTCAATGCCGCGCATCGGATGAATATATGCGTGGCATTCAGTTTCTGGCCGGGCAATGGACCGGCATTACCCATTCCCTGGCGCGCGACTGGCCCAGCGCCCAGGCGTCCGTCCGCTCGCTATCGGTTCTGGCGTGGGATGCCTGCCGTACGGTCATTGAAACCATGGGAATGCCAGCCTCCGTTTTTGCCGCAATACAGGGGGAATTGGGAAACCGCGACCGGTTTACCGATGTGAACGGATCGGTCTGCATGACCATGCGCTTCATGGAGGCAACCGCCTCGCTGGTTATTTCCGACCAGGATTCCCCACTGACACGCAAGATGTCGCTCTTTAATCCACGGCAACTTATTTCCCTCACCGACCATTCC
>JAJYPG010000074.1 GCA_021795535.1 Planctomycetota bacterium | reverse complement strand
TCCAGTATCATTCACCCGGCGAAGCAATCTTGCTTCAAGCGGACTGGCTGAATCCCAGCGTGATCGCCGCACATGCAGGACCCCGGTCGAATCCGCCACCACTGCAACAATATTTGCCCCCCCCCCCCGAGACAACCGCGTCGACAAGCCTATAGCCAGTGAAAAAATTGACCGACTTGAAAACCAGACGCCCGGTGGCGGCACTGATAATGGAAGTCGGACGAACATTACCAATGTCCTCTCCCGCTGAAATATACTGTGTGGTGTAGGTCCACATCCCATGAACCCATTTGAAAATACGGAATTCCACCTGTCCACGAACCACGCCGCCACCGCCATCAAGGAAGAAATAGAGCGTGTTGCGCACGGTAAGCGGACGGGTTACCAGAGTCCACGGGGAAAATATCCACGGCTTTTTAAGAATAGCCGGATTGCTTGACTTGTATGGAAATAAATATGTTGGATTATACAATGCAACACGCATACGATACCGATATGTCGCTCCGGGTACCACACTGGTATCGCGAAACCAGATGGGAAGCGACTTTTCGTGTATTAAGGCGGAAAGAGTCGTTGGCATCTGGCCCGTGGTGGCACCATTGGCATTCATTCCAGGCATACCCGGAAAACCGCCGGGAAAGCCCGGCGGCATGGTCGGATAGTTGCCGGACAAGTTGCCATTGTTGGCCTGATTCAAAACTGGATTCAATGCCACAGGTTGATGAATCACAGATGGTGCGCGATACTCACCTGATCCAGCGCCGCCAGGGAAACCGCCCGGAAAGCCACCAGGGAAACCTCGTCCACCTCGTCCACCACGCCGTAAATGACGCTGCGGAACAACCTGCGGCTGGTTCACCCGCTTGGGAGGCGGTAATCGCAAGCGAATTTGTTCAAGTGGATAAAAAGCTGGTTCCAGAATTTGTACCGCGTTCGTATCGAGTTGGCCAAGAATCTGCTGCCGCGTGGCGGCATCCTGGCCCGCCATGGGCGCAGCGGGCAGAGGATTAAGATAAAAACCTGAAATCTTACGCCAGGAACTCCACCGTCCATCCGGCTTAAGTATTTGCCGTTGGACCTGCACACGGTAAAAGGTGGTGCGTTGAAATGAAGGCGCAAGGTCCGCATGCCCGCGGGCCGGAACCTCTGGGCCTTGCAGGCTTGCAATCCACTTATTCATGGGGAAATTCGCGGCAAGTTTAACCCACGCAACATCTTGCGTCGCAGGACCGGATGGAGCGTTGGCATTGTTGTTGCCGGACGCCGTGGAGTTATTGGCGATGATGGCCACGCCACGACCTTGTTGCACCTTCAGGGCCGTTAAAGCCGGCACCGATGGCGCGTAAAAAGTTTTCCCACGAACAATTACGTTTGTGATATTGGTCACGGGCAGATTTGAAGGTCCAATGGCGATGGGAGCCAGATCAATTAACGCAGGGTTAAGTGGATGCAACTGTACATTGCGGAAAACGGCAACATAATTCGGTGTATTGCTTTTGGAAGGTATCAGATTCGCCGGATGACGAACCTTGTTGCGCAACTGCTGAACCGCGGAGGTAATAGTCGGGCCTACGTCACCGGGCGACACTTTGACCATGCCACTGTCGGGAAGAGGAACCCGATTGGGATCCTGCACAAGATTGTGGTAGATCAGATAGGCTAGAAAAAAAACGGCAACAAGCAACGCCGCTTTATCCACATACCGTTCAACAGGATTGATGTTCTTTATCTGCATTTCCAGTTCCCAACAGGCCGCCGGGGAATCATATTCATATCCATATTCATGTTCTTATCGCATTGCGTTTTTTTTACCCGTAAGGTGGAACGCCGCGCGATAGTCCGCAGGCATTACAAGCCTGTTCCAACTCGAAAACATCACACATTCAAAAAGGATGTCCGCCCGAACCACCGGCACCTTGCCATAGACATATCCATTTGTGATCGCCGTTATTGGGTCCACGGTCCGAGTCTCCATATTCAATACAATATATCCATTGTTCTGATGGTACAACTCATTGATAAACTTGTTGAGCATCCATGGCTCAGCCACAATGCTTACTTCCATAAGTACAACCTGATAGCGCGTGTTGCTGACATGGCCCGTCAGCATAGCTCCGACCGCAGATGCTCCGGATGTTGGTCCCATAGACAGGTTGCCGGTCATATTGGGATAGCCGCCAGGCATGTTGCCCGGCATGCCTGGAAAACCCGGAAAAGCATGAGGCATACCGGCTGACGGAAGCATGGGATTGGCTGATGAATTCCCATTAGATGCTTTGGCCAAAGCTCCCAGTCCAAAAAACAAATGCCCGTCGCCCACCAGAGTCGCCCGATTGTCATCTCCACCGCCCGTGGCACCCATGGCCTCGGAAGCCTGGTTGGCCTCCGAGGCCTGATTGCCCACGGTAATGTGAATGAGCCGTTTGATTGGAGATTCTCCCACGTTCAAACTGGAACGGTCCATGGTTGCAATAGCGCGAACCACATCCGACTGAAGCCAGGTGTCCACAAACGCTTCATATATCTGGTCCGCAGTTGGAAGAGTGGTGCTGTGAATGAACCGCCGAACCTGAAAACTTCGTGGCGAAGCATACAATTTAATCGCGGAAGCTATCCGATATACATCGCGGCGCACAACCTCACGCGTCAGACGGGCATGCTGACCGTTGTTTGCGGTACCATTCTCACCAACCGGCATGATACTCGCCTGTTTGCGCAACGCCATGCGCACAAGCTCTTTAATTCTGCGATTGGTTGGAGGCATACCCGCGTCAAGCATCGTCAGAAAAGCCCGCTTATTTCCACCACGGCGTAAAAACAGCCGACGATAGGCGCGACGAAATTCGCCCCGTATCACCGCGTCGCGCGAGGGACGTGGCAAAAGGTCCCGCATAGGCTGCGAATTCAGCAACGGAATAGCCCGCCCGTTGCCGGACGCCGGCAAACGAACGCGGTAACGGGCGTTGGCCACCTCCACATTGTGCTGTACCCACCGCGCCTGTGCGGCAATCTTTTCCTGCACACGCTTCTTGGCTTTGATAACCGCTGGCGTCACCGGCCCGTTATAGGACTTTTCCCCCGGAATGCTGATGGATGTATTCGCCAGATTGTGAGCCATCGTTTCTGCATTCAAAGCGCTGGCTATTTTGCTCTGAAGTTGTTTGGATTTGGCACCCAATGGATAATAAAGCGCACCGATGGACAACAGCACAACCAATGCGCAGATGATCAAAACCAGATTGGCCTTCACAAATTTCATTCAAACCTCCAACCGACAAGTCGGTCGTTGCGGGTGGCAATACCCTTGTGGCGAACTCAACGCAGATAAACCAAAAACGTCATTTTGAACGCGGTGGCATGCAGCAGCGACTTTTTAGTATTCGGATCAATCACCCCAAGCGAGTGCGAACCCGATTGTGCGCCCATACCGCCACTGCCAAAATTACCCGGTGCGGCAAAACCCCCGGCACCCGGAAAACCGCCTGGCGCACCACCAAAACCGGTCGCAGGACCCCCGCGATGAGTCGCCGCCGGTGCATTTTTTCTCTTGGGCAGAAAATCGGAAAGAAAAACTGAACTAAATCGGCCACGCTGTGAACCCCAGGGCTGAAAACCAAGCCCCAAATTTCCGGCACCACCACCCTGCGACACGGTTTCCGAAACGCGTGCCTCATGGAGCGAACCAACCGGTATCACAATGAAAAATGGACGGTTGGACTTCAGTCCCGCCGTAGCTTTAAGCGTATCACGGAAATGCTCTAAAATGCGAAGCGGCGGATGGTACAGAGTGTATCCTGTAATCACCACCTCATAGCCCGACATACCTGAATTACCGCTATTCGCCCCCCTGGCCACCGCAGATCGCCCCATCGGGGGTGGCGCAAGATTTGTAACATAGGTACTGTGTATGGACTGAAGAACAATATTCCAATCCTTCCGTTTAGCCGAAATATTGTTCTGCGCTTGCGGCAAACTCGTGTAAAAAGTTTGAAAAATCTCCGGCCAAACCGGGCGGCGGCTTAGAAGGTTCGTATAAAAATCAATTCGTCTTACATTTGTCCGATAGGTGTTGTTGATATTATCATAATTCCGCTGCCAGCCTGATACCCGACCAATCTCGGTTTTATCCCGGGAAATCTGTGGGGTATGCATGGAATTATAGAACGCGGAACTATCCATCATATAACGCGCGCCCGCCGCCGCTGTTCCCAGTACAAACAGCGCCGCCGTGGCGGCAAACCAGGGAGTCTTCTGTCGCCAGAGCATTTGCCGGGCAATTTCAATAGGCAGAAGGTTGGTGGTAATGGTCCCCAGTCCCACGCCCTGAAGTGCCAGACCATACGCCACCGGCATGCCCAGAACCTGATCGCTTAGACCGGCCGCCAATCGCGTTTCCGGAGCCTCAAGCTTGGAAAATGCGTCCAGTCGATGCACTTCCATCCCCAGGTACTGTTCCAGATATTTCTGAAGGTTCGGCAGGCGGAACGAATTGCCCATCCCGATAATCTGCTCCAGGCGGCTTTCGCGATGTGAACTGTTGAAGTATCCCACTGACCGCTGAATTTCCGCAACAATGTCAGCAAAGGTAGGCCGCAAGGCCTGGAAAATCTGTCGTGCGAATTTATTGGTCGCAGCGGTTTTCTTAAGCTCTTCAGACTTGCGGAACTGCAACCGATAGGTCTTGGCCAGGGATTCCGTGAAACTGTTGCCGCCCAGATTGATATTCCGCATCCATAAACGTCCCTGATCCATAATAATCAAGTCCGTGTGATCGGCACCAATATCAATAACAATGGTTCCCTTTTCCTTGCCTTTTCCCTCAAAAAGCAGTGCGTTATAAACCGCAAGCGGCGCGACTTGCACGCCATGTACCGTAATGCCCAAAGCACGGAAGTCGGCCAACATGGAACCTAAAATATCTGTCTTAATGGCAAAAATGCCTATTTCCACGTCCGGACTTTCCGGGCTTTGAAATGGATGATAATCCCATATCACCTGGTCCAGTGAAAACGGTATCTGCTGAATCGCTTCAAATTTCACGATTTCGGGAATCCGTCGCGGTTCCACCGGCGGCAGCTTCACAAACCGCGCAAAACTACTTGAGCCGGAGGCCGACACAAACACCTTTTCACCGCGCAAAGGATGCTTTTCAATAAACTTGGCCAGAGTTTCCCGAACAATTTCCTTGCGATCCCCATCCGGTTCACTTAAAAAAGCACTGTGCTCCACAACTTCCATGGCTTCAAGAAATACTTTGTCCCCCTCACGACGAAGCTTAATGGCTTTCAGCGCGGTGGTTCCGACATCGATTCCCCAGGCTTCTTGTGAACTCGGCATAAGAACCTCCGAAACACCTGATACACACAAACATACAGCCAGCGCCCGGCATACATGGAATTCATGGGGTGACAAGCGACCCGCATTCAGGCTCGCCCGCTGCCACCATGTGCCATAAGCTTCGCAACCGCAAGACCGGGTCACGAAAATCCTCTCCCACTCCACCACCTCCCGGCCAACATTCAACCCGACTCCACAATGCCGCACGCGGCGATTGCGTCTGGCACCCCACTTCACGTTACCTTACTCACCAGCCGGTATCCCGGACACTCTCCCGCCGGACATTACCAAATAACCATCTGGCCACCTGACCGGCCTGGCCCGGCTGGTCCTTTTCAGCCCGCAAAACAATATGCTAACCGTCCGTGAATACTCCGGCAATGCTGCCGCAACAATCGCAATGTTTTTCCTGCCTCGCCTGCCGCAAGCCACGCGGTCTCAATGTCCACCCTGCAACCACGTAATAGAACCCGGAAGCCGCTGCGCGTCAAGTCGCCGCACGATTTTTCCGGATTAAAATCCAGGAAAAGGTCCCCCTCAATGAAAACAAACCTGGTGTTTTACCGAAAAAAGCAGACGTTACCGCGTAATAACCGTATGGTCATCAGCGACTTTCCATAAGTCCGTTAATCCAGGAAGCCACGTTTTCCGCGTGCATGGCCGCGCCATCCAAGGCTATCTTCCGGTCAGAGAGCAGCACCGGCCAATTCGCCGCATCCAGCGACCTAAGTCCATGCGACCCCTTGACCAACATGGTATCCTGGGTAATACATTTTTTTACAGGATCAAAAAACAGTTCGCGCGGGTCGTAACCCGGCTTGCGGTGAATATCCACGGAAAACTGCCAGGCAGGTTTTTCCGCATCCGAATCCCACCAGTCATGGGCAAACCAAGCATCGGCATCAGCCAGCAAAACAAGTGTTCCCGTGCGCGCTCCACCCAATCCCTCCGCCGCTATTTCCTCCGGCTTTTCCAGTACCGCCGCCACGCCCGGTATCTGGCGGAGCATATCCGCAACCCCAGTCATTTCATCACGAGAACCATAAATATGCGCCACCTGATGATCCACCATCGCCACAGCGCGGCTTGCGGTAAAATCAATGAGCTGCTTTCCTTGTTCGTCAGCCCGCGTTTTTAAAACGCGGGCT